>JBKQQQ010000679.1:0-11375 GCA_052144275.1 Streptosporangiaceae bacterium | reverse complement strand
CGGCGGTGCCTGCCATGGCGGTGCTCGCCGACATCCGCACCGGGCTGCCGGGCAGCGCGGACGAGCGGGACGGCGGCGACGGCGCGGCCGCCTTCGTCTTCTCTGGCGCGGACGGCGGCGCGGGCCTTCGCGGGGGGGTCTGGGGGGGTCGTCCCCCCGGGCTAGCACGGAACCAGGGGTACTTGAGGGTGGCGTCGAGGGTGGCCCGGGTCAGGTTCAGGCCGGCCCCGGCGACCTTGGGCTCGAGCCTGGTCAGCAGGCGCAGCGACTGGGCGTTGCCCTCGAACCCGCCGTACGGGGCGGCCAGCTCGTTGAGGGCGGCCTCGCCGTTGTGGCCGAACGGGCTGTGGCCGATGTCGTGCGCCAGGCAGGCGGCGTCGACCAGATCCGGGTCGCAGCCGATTTCCTCGCCGAGTTCGCGCCCGATCTGCGCGCATTCGAGGGAATGGGTGAGCCGGGTCCGCGGGAAGTCGGCCTGCCCGGCCGCGACGACCTGGGTCTTCGCCGACAGCCTGCGCAGCCCGGCGCAGTGCAGCACGCGGGCCCGGTCTCGCTCGAAGTCACTGCGCCCGGCCCGCTTGGGTGGTTCGGCCACCCAGCGGGCCGTGGCGCTATCGTCGTAACCTCTCCTCACCCTTACCTTTACCTGCTGTCGGAGCCACCCGCGGCCAGCGCCGCGCGGCCCGCCTCCAGGCGGGCGACCGGGACGCGGAACGGCGAGCAGGACACGTAGTCCAGGCCCGTCTGGTGGAAGAAGTGCACGGACTCCGGGTCACCGCCGTGCTCGCCGCAGACGCCCACGTGGAGGTCCGGCCGGGCGGCGCGGCCTTCCCTGACCGCGATGTCGACCAGGCGGCCGACGCCGTCGCGGTCGATCGTCTCGAACGGCGACACGCCGAAGATGCCCAGCTCCATGTACCTGCTGAAGAACGCGGCCTCCACGTCGTCGCGAGAGAAGCCCCAGGTCATCTGGGTCAGGTCGTTGGTGCCGAAGGAGAAGAACTCGGCGCTGGCGGCGATCGGGCCCGCAGTCACCGCCGCCCTCGGCACCTCGATCATCGTGCCGATCGGCGTGTGCACGTGGGTGCCGGTTTCTTCCTCGACCTCCTTGAGTACCTCTTCGGTCCGCTCGCGGGTGATCTCCATCTCCTGCACCGCCGCAGTGAGCGGGATCATGACCTCTGGGCGCGGGTCCTTGCCCGCCTGCTTGAGCTGCGCCGCCGCGTGCGCGATCGCACGGACCTGCATCTCGAACAGGCCAGGGATGACCAGGCCGAGCCGGACCCCGCGTAGGCCGAGCATCGGGTTCTGCTCGTGCAGCCTGCGCACCGCGCCGAGCAGTTTCTTGTCCTTCTCGGTGGCGTTGTCGCCGTCCAGCGCGATCTTGACCGATAGCTCGGTCAGGTCGGGAAGGAACTCGTGCAGCGGCGGGTCGATCATCCGGATCGTCACCGGCAGGCCGTCCATGGCGTCCAGGATCTCCACGAAGTCGCCGCGCTGCAGCGGCTCGAGGGCGTCGAGCGCGCGCTGGCGCTGTTCCTGCGTGTCGGAGAGGATCAGGTCCTCGACCAGCTGGCGGCGCTCGCCGAGGAACATGTGCTCGGTGCGGACCAGGCCGACGCCTTCGGCGCCGAACCTGCGTGCCCTGGCACAGTCCGGGCCGGTGTCCGCGTTGGCATGCACGCCGAGGCGGCGCTTCTCGTCGGCGTGCACCATGATCGCGTGCACGGCCCGGATCAGGTCGTCGGCCTCGTCGGAGTGCGGGTGCAGCTCGCCTTCGAAGTAGCGCACGATCTCTGAGGAGACGACCGGGATCTCGCCCAGGTAGACGACACCGCTGGTGCCGTCGATGGAGATCACGTCGCCCTCGCTGACCGTGATGCCGCCGGGGGCGGTGAACTTCTTCGCCTTGGTGTCCACGTCGAGTTCCTCGGCGCCGCAGACGCAGGTCTTGCCCATGCCGCGGGCGACCACGGCCGCGTGGCTGGTCTTGCCGCCGCGGCTGGTGAGGATACCCTGGGCGGCGATCATGCCGTGCAGGTCGTCCGGGTTGGTCTCACGGCGGACCAGGATCACCTTTTCGCCGTTGGCTGCCAGCTCGACGGCGCGGTCCGAGTCGAAGACGGCCTTGCCGACCGCTGCGCCCGGCGACGCGCTTACGCCGGTGGCGATCTTGGTGACCTTGCCGCTGGTGTCGAACCTGGGGAACATCAGCCGGGCGAGCTCAGCCCCGCTGACGCGGGCGAGGGCCTCGTCCAGGTCGATCAGGCCCTGGTCCACGAGCTGCATGGCGATGCGGAACGCCGCCGCGGCGGTGCGCTTGCCCACCCGGGTCTGCAGCATCCACAGCTTGCCGCGCTCAATGGTGAACTCGATGTCACACAGGTCGCGGTAGTGGTTCTCCAGCGTCCGCATGATCTGCATCAGCTGGTCGTAGGAGGCCTTGTCGATGTTCTCCAGGTCCTGCAGCGGGACGGTATTCCTGATGCCGGCCACGACGTCCTCGCCCTGGGCGTTCTGCAGGTAGTCACCATAGACGCCGACGGCGCCGGTGCCCGGGTCACGGGTGAAGGCCACCCCGGTGCCCGAGTCCATGCCCAGGTTGCCGAAGACCATCGCGACCACGTTCACGGCCGTGCCCAGGTCCGCGGGGATGCGCTCCTGGCGCCGGTAGAGGACGGCGCGGGGCGCGTTCCAGGAGCCGAACACCGCATTGATGGCCAGGTCCATCTGCTCCCTGGGGTCCTGCGGGAATTCCTTCCCGGTCTGCGCCTTGACGATGCCCTTGAACGTCTCGACGAGGTTCTGCAGGTCGGCCGCGTCCAGGTCGAGGTCATTGCTGACGCCCTTGGCCTTCTTGGCGGCGTCGAGGGCGTGCTCGAAGTGCTCGCCCTCGATGCCGAGCACCGTCTTGCCGAACATCTGGAGCAGGCGGCGGTAGGCGTCCCAGGCGAACCGCTCGTTGCCGGCCTGCTTGGCCAGGCCCTGCACCGACTCATCGGACAGGCCGATGTTCAGGACGGTATCCATCATGCCCGGCATGGAGAATTTCCCCCCGGACCTGACGCTGACGAGCAGCGGGTCGGGCGGATCGCCGAGCTTGCGGTCCATCGCCGTTTCCAGGTGATCCAGGTGGGTCGCGATTTCCTCGTCGAGACCTTCTGGTGTAGAGCCGTGTTCCAGGTAGTAACGGCAAGCCTCGGTGGTAATGATGAATCCGGGCGGCACCGGCAGGCCGATATTGGTCATCTCGGCCAGGTTGGCGCCCTTGCCGCCTAGCAGATCCTTAAGGTCCTTGTTGCCTTCTGTGAAGGCATATACGAACTTCGGCACTTCCTGCTCCCTCGCAGCGAGCGACATCTTGTAGTCACTCGGGACTCTACCGTCCTACGTTTCCGGGCGGGCACGCAACCACAGCCGCGCGCCTGCGTCTCTATTACGTGAAAGCCAACGCCACGGACCTGCCGCCGCCCGCTCCGGTCTCCGCTTCGGCCGAAGCCGTGACCGCGCTGTACCGGGCACACGCGCTCGGGCTGATCAGGCTGGCCGTCGTCATGCTGGCGGCCGGCCCCTGATTAGGCTCGGACCATGGGTGAAGTGACTGTTGGGCTGTTGCATCCCGGGGAGATGGGCGCCGCGGTCGGGCAGTGCCTGGCCGGCGCCGGGCATCAGGTGCTGTGGGTGCCGGAGGGGCGCGGCGCGGCGACCAGCGCGCGCGCCGCGGCGGCCGGGCTGACCGGCGTCGGCGGCGGGCTGGCCGAGCTGGTCCGGCGCGCCGGGGTGATCGTGTCGGTGTGCCCGCCGCACGCGGCGCTCGACGTGGCGCGGCGGGTGGCCGGGGCCGGGTTCGGGGGCGTGTACGTGGACGCCAATGCGATATCGCCCGCCACTGCGCGCGAGGTGGCCGGCCTTGTCGAGGCCGACGGCGCCAGCTACGTGGACGGCGGGATCATCGGGACTCCCCCGGTGGCGCCGGGATTCATCCGGTTCTACCTGTCCGGCGCGCGGGCCGGGGAGGTACGCGCCCTGTTCGATGGCAGTCTAGTGGACGCGAGAGTGGTCGACTATGAACCTAGGACCGGCGCAGGGGACATCGGCGCGAGGTCTGGCGCAGGGGGCATCGGGGCGAGGTCTGGCGCGGGGGGCATCGGCGCGGCGTCGGCGGTGAAGATGGCGTACGCGTCTTGGACCAAGGGCACCGCGGCCCTGCTGCTGGCGGCGCGGGCCTTGGCCCGCGCCGAAGGCGTCGAGGAGACGCTGCTGGCTGAGTGGGGCATCTCCCAGCCGGGCCTGGACGACCGGTCGGCCCGCGCGGGCGGGTCCGCGGCGGCGAAGGGCTGGCGCTGGATCGCCGAGATGGAGGAGATCGCCGCGACCATGGCCGCGGCCGGCTTGCCGGGGGGATTTCACCAGGCCGCGGCCGAGATTTACCGTCGCTTCGCACCGGCCGACTCGGCCGGGTTGGAGGCTGGACTGGATGCGCTGGTGCGTAACAGCCCGGATCGTTCGGACTAAAAGATCTTTTGATCCGAACGATCCGGGTGCTTGCCCTGGTTTAGCAGGCGCCGAGGCGCTCGGATAGATAGGCCTCGACGCTGTCGATGCCGACCCGCTCCTGCTGCATGGTGTCGCGGTCCCTGACCGTGACGGCCTGGTCGGTCAGCGTGTCGAAGTCAACGGTGATGCAGTACGGGGTGCCGATCTCGTCCTGCCGCCGGTACCGGCGGCCAATCGCGCTGGCGTCGTCGAACTCGGTGTTCCAGCGCTTGCGCAGCGCCGCCGCCAGGTCACGCGCCTTCGGCGACAGGTCGGCGTTGCGCGACAGCGGCAGCACCGCCGCCTTCACCGGCGCGAGCCTGCGGTCCAGCCGCAGCACCGTCCGCTTCTCCAGGTTGCCCTTGGCGTCCGGCGCCTCGTCCTCGGCGTACGCGTCGAGCAGGAACACCAGCGCGCCGCGGTCCACGCCGGCCGCGGGCTCGACCACCCATGGGATGAACCGCTGGCCCGACTCCTGGTCCAGGTAGGTCATGTCCTGCTTGGACGCTTCGGCGTGGGTAGTCAGGTCGTAGTCGGTGCGGTTCGCGATGCCTTCCAGCTCACCCCACTCGGAGCCGACGAAGTCGAACTTGTACTCGATATCTACCGTACGTTTGGAATAGTGAGAGAGTTTTTCCTTCGGGTGCTCGTACATCCGCAGGTTCTCCTTGCGGATGCCGAGGCCGGTGTACCAGGCGAAGCGCTGGTCGATCCAGTACTGGTGCCATTCCTCGTCGGTGCCCGGGCGGACGAAGAACTCCATCTCCATCTGCTCGAACTCACGGGTGCGGAAGATGAAGTTGCCCGGGGTGATCTCATTGCGGAACGACTTGCCGATCTGGCCGATGCCGAACGGGATCTTCTTGCGCGAGGTCTGCAGCACGTTGCGGAAGTTGATGAAGATGCCCTGGGCGGTCTCCGGGCGCAGGTAAGCCAGCCCGGACTCGTCCTCGACCGGGCCGAGGTGGGTGCGCAGCAGGCCGTTGAACATGCGCGGCTCGGTGAAGGTGCCCCTGTTGCCGCAGTTCGGGCAGGTGAGGTCCGCGAGCCCGTTGGCCGGGGCATGACCGTGCTTCTCCTCGTACGCCTCGATCAGGTGATCGGCGCGGTAACGCTTGTGGCAGAACGAGCACTCGGTGAGCGGGTCGACGAACTCGGTGACATGACCGCTCGCCTCCCACACCTCGCGGGCCAGGATCACCGAGGAGTCCAGGCCCACGATGTCATCGCGCTCGTGGACCATCGTGCGCCACCACTCGCGCTTGATGTTGTTCTTCAGCTCCACGCCGAGCGGGCCGTAGTCCCAGGAGGCCCGCAGGCCCCCGTAGATCTCGCTGGACGGGTAGACGAACCCCCGTCGCTTGCTCAGGCTGACGATGGCGTCAAGGCGGTCACTGCGCAGTGCCATGGTTAAGGTCTCCATCCGGCTGGCGGTCGGCGGGCGCGAATCCCGTGGTGATCCGGCACGGGCACTGGCCACTGTGCCGGAAGCCCTTAGCTTAGGAGCACCGGCCGGTGATCGCGAATTGGTAAGAAGGGCTTTTACGTCCCGGCGTCTGAGCCTGCCGCTAGGAGGCCGGCTCCTCCTGGGGCGGAATGGGGTTCGGCATGTTTGGGATATTTGGGATGGCGCCGCCGTACCTGCGGTCACGGCTGGCGTAGATCTCGCAGGCATGCCACAAGTGCCGCCGGTCGAAATCCGGCCAGAGCGTGTCGAGAAAGACCAGTTCGGCATAGGCGGACTGCCAGAGAAGGAAGTTCGAAAGCCGCTGCTCGCCGGATGACCTGACGAATAGGTCGACATCAGGAATCGTCGGCTCGTCCAGATAGCGGGCGAACACCTTTTCGTCGATCTTGTCCGCCCGGAGCTTTCCCGCGGCCACATCCGCGGCGATGGCGGCGGCCGCGTCGGCGATCTCGGCCCGGCCCCCGTAGTTCACGCAGAACTGCAGGGTCAGCACGGAATTCCCGGCCGACATCTGCTCGGCGTACTCGAGTTCGCTGATCACGCTGCGCCAGAGTTTCGGCCGGCGGCCGGCCCAGCGGATGCGGACGCCCATCTCGTTCAGCAGGTCGCGGCGCCGGTGGATGACGTCGCGGTTGAAGCCCATCAGGAAGCGCACCTCGTCCGCCGAGCGCCGCCAGTTCTCGGTCGAGAAGGCGTAGGCGGACAGGTAGGGGATGCCGAGCTCGATCGCCCCCATGATCACGTCGAGCAGCGAGGACTCGCCGACCTTGTGGCCCTCGGTCCTGGGCAGCCCCCGTTTCTTGGCCCAGCGGCCGTCGCCGTCCATGACCAGGGCGACGTGCCTGGGAATGAGGTCCGGCGGTATGTCCGGCGGCTTAACCCCGCTCGGATGCGGATCGGGCGGACGCACCCCCGCCTCCATAACACACGCTCCACATGACGCAGCGAACGGATCGAATGCTCTAGGTGCCACTGAAGGTACGCGGCCACCAGCCCGCTGCACTCTACCCGGTGCCGTCGCTCGCTGCGATCGGCGCTGTCCCAGTCGCCGCGGAGCAAGGCGAGCATCAGGGCCACCGTCGGCGCCGCGGGCGAGGCCGCGCCGGGCGGCCGGCAGGAGGCGCACACCATGCCGCCAGCCGCGACGGCGAACGCCGGCAGCCGCCGGCCTACCGCCACCGGACCAGCACCATCAGCACCGTCGCGATCGCGGTCGTTTCCCGGCGCGCCGCAGCGGGCGCACTCCTGCAGGGCGGGCGCGTACCCGGCCACCGCGAGCGAGCGCAGCAGGAAGGCGTCGAGCACCAGCCCGGGGGCGTGCTGTCCGTCGCCGAGGGTGCGCAGCCCGCCGATGAGGAGCAGCAACTGGCGCAGCGCGGGCTCCTTCTCCACCGGGGTGAACCGCTCGGCCGTTTCCAGCATCGCCACGCCCGCCGTGTAGCGGGGGTAGTCCCCGGCCAGCGGCTCGCCGTAGGGCCGGATCACCTCCGCCTGCGTGATTACGTCCAGCGAGCGCCCGGCGTGCAGCATCAAGTCGACGTGGGTGAACGGCTCGAGCCGGGCGCCGAACCTCGACTTGGTCCGGCGGACGCCCTTGGCCACGGCGCGGATCCGCCCGCCCCGGCCGAGGATGGTTATGATCCGGTCCGCTTCGCCCAGCTTCTGCGTCCGCAGCACGATCCCGTCATCCCGGTAGAGCTGCACCTACCTATTGTCCCCTACCGCCCGGGGGAAGCTAGCAGGGACGCGGGCGCGGCGAGGCCACCTCGTTCGGATGAAGACGTGGCCTCGCCGCTTCACCGCGTGTCAGTCGCGGCGGGACCGGTTCACCGCGGACAGGACCGCGCGCATCGAGGCGGTGACCGTGTTCGTGTCGATGCCGACGCCCCAGAAGACCCGGCCGCCGGTCTCGCACTCCACGTACGCCGCGGCCTGGGCGTCGGTGCCCTCGGTCAGCGCGTGCTCGGTGTAGTCGAGCACCCGCGCGGCCACGCCGACGGAGGCCAGCGCGTCGCAGAACGCCGAGATGGGGCCGTTGCCCACGCCCTCGACCTGGCGAGGGCGCCCGTCGGCGGAAATCTCGGCGGTGAGAGCGTGCTTGGCCTCGACCACCGAGGAAGTCTGGTGATCCAGCAGCGCCAGCGGGCCCTCGGCGAGGTAGGTGTCGGAGAAGATCTCCCACATCCGGGCGGGCGACACCTCGCCGCCCTCGGTGTCGGTGTGGCCCTGGATCACCCGGGAGAACTCGATCTGCAGGCGGCGAGGCAGGTCCAGCTGGTGTTCGGCCTTCATCACGTAGGCCACGCCGCCCTTGCCGGACTGCGAGTTGACCCTGATGACCGCCTCGTAGGTTCGGCCCACGTCATGCGGGTCGATGGGCAGGTACGGGACGGCCCAGGGGTATTCGGCGAACGGGACGCCCGCCTGCTCCGCCTCGGCCTCCAGCGCCTCGAAGCCCTTCTTGATCGCGTCCTGGTGCGAACCGGAGAACGCGGTGTAGACCAGGTCGCCCGCGTAGGGGTGGCGCGGGTGGACCGGGATCTGGTTGCAGTACTCGACGGTGCGACGGATCTCGTCGATGTCGGAGAAGTCGATCATCGGGTCGATGCCCTGGCTGAACAGGTTCAGCCCCAGCGTGACCAGGCATACGTTGCCGGTGCGCTCGCCGTTGCCGAACAGGCAGCCCTCGATCCGGTCGGCACCCGCCAGCACGGCCAGCTCGGCGTCGGCGACCGCGGTGCCCCGGTCGTTGTGCGTGTGGACCGACAGGCAGACGTGATCCCGGTTCGGCAGGTTGCGGCTCATCCACTCGATCTGGTCGGCATAGACGTTCGGGGTGGACCGCTCGACCGTGCACGGCAGGTTGAGGATGATCTCCCGGCCCGGGCCTGGCTGCCAGACGTCCATGACGCCCGCGCAGACGTCGAGGGAGAAGTCCAGCTCGGTGTCCATGAAGATCTCAGGCGAGTACTCGTAGCCGAAGTCGGTGCCGTCCAGCAGTTCCTCGGCGTACTTCATGACGTGGCGGGTGCCCTCGACCGCGAGCGCCTTGCACTCCTCGCGGTCGATGCGGAACACCACCCGGCGGAATATCGGGGCCGTGGCGTTGTACAGGTGCACGGTGGCCAGGCGCGCGCCGCGCAGCGACTGGACCGAGCGCTCGATCAGGTCCTCCCGGGCCTGGGTGAGCACGGAGATCCGGACATCGTCCGGGATGCGGTCGCCCTCGATCAGCTCACGCACGAAGTCGAAGTCGGTCTGGCTCGCGGACGGGAACCCGACCTCGATCTCCTTGTAGCCCATCCGCACCAGCAGGTCGAACATCTTGTGCTTGCGGGCCGGGCTCATCGGGTCGATCAGCGCCTGGTTGCCGTCCCGGAGATCAGTCGACAGCCAGCGCGGGGCCTTCGTGATGGCCTTGGCTGGCCAGGTACGGTCGGGTAGCTCGACCGGCTTGAACGGCGTGTAGCGATGACACGGCATGCCGCTCGGCTGCTGATGTACGGGTGCGACGCGTTTGAACGCATGATCCTGTTGCATTTATCTGCTACTTCCTCATAGCTGGATGGCTGGTAGGCGGTTGCCCTGCCTGTACCTATGGGCCTGATCTATGGGCCTGACTGATGGCCAGCAGACACGCCAACACCCCGCGACGAGGGAGCCGGCCTATCGGCCCCCGCCGCGGCCGCTAAGGAGGAGCAGCTCGCGCAACATTGCGAACCACCATATCAGCCGAATGCGCTTGGGATGGCGGGGGGTGCACCAGAGTGGCGAAAGCGGCGGAATATTAGGTGGCGCCGCCGGCCCGGGCGGGGTTGGCTGTGAGGATGCATATCGAGCAAGTCGACCTGACCGACACCGAGAAGATCCGCGAGTGTTTCGAGGTCTACCACGCCGCCCAGCGTGTCGACGAACCGGAAGGGCCGTGGTTCACCGAGCAGCCGTTCGGCGGCTGGATAACCGTCGGCTGGGACGGCAACCCGAGGGAAGTGTGGCTGGCGGTTGACCAGCAGGGTTCGGCCGCGGGCTGGTACCGGCTGCTCCTGCCGTCCAGGGAGAACCTGGACCAGGCCGGCCTGGATCTCGTGGTGCACCCGGCGGAACGGCAGCGCGGGGCCGGCCTCGCCCTGCTGCGGCACGCGGCGGGCCGCGCGACGGCGCACGGCCGGGCCGTGCTCAACGGCGGCGCGCGCAACAGCTCGGCCGGCGAGGCGTTCGCCCGCTCAGTCGGGGCGAAACCGGGGCTGGTGGAAGGGCAGCGCGTGCTCGACCTCGTCCGGCTGGAGAAGGGAAAGCTCGCCCGCCTGCGGGGGCCGGCCGAGCTGGCGGCGGCCGGCTACTTGCTTGAGTCATGGGCCGGGCCGATCCCCGAGGAGTTCCTCGAGGACGTGGCGGCGCTCTACAACGCGATGGGCGACGCTCCCCGCGACCCGGAGATCGCCCACGAGGAATGGGACGCCCAGCGGGTCCGTGAAAGCATCAACGACCTGCGCCCGCACTACGGGCTGCGCGAGTACACGCTGGTGGCGCGACACGACGACACCGGCGAACTGGCGGCGCTGAGCGAGATGGCGGTGGATCCGGCCAACCCGGGCTGGGGGTTCCAGATGAATACCGTCGTGATCAGGAAGCACCGCGGGCACCGGCTCGGGCTGCTGGTGAAGCTCGCGTTGATGGAGCTGCTGGCGACCACGGAGCCGCAGCTGGAGCGGATCTCGACCTGGAACGCCCAGGTCAACGAGCACATGATCGCCATCAACGAAGCGATCGGCTACACCGTGTGGGGGCAGCCGATCACGGATCTGCGGCTGGATGTGGCCGCGGTGCTCCCAGAGAGCGGTTAGTCGCGGCCGGCCGACTGCTCGGTCATCGCGACCACGCCGACGACCTGGGCCTGGGTCATGCCGAGGTCGATACCGATGGCCAGCGCGGCGTGCCGCTCAGACTCCGTGAGCGGGCCGTCCGCCATGGCGATACGGACCACGTCGGCCAGGTACCACTCCCTGGCCTGGATGGTGAGCTGCGCCCCCACCTGGTTCAGGGCCGGGCGGATCACTTCGAACGGCTGCATGAGATCGGCGTTGAGCATGACCTCGTCGTAGCCCCGTACCCCCGATCCGATGACTGCCTCGATCGCCCGCTGCCGCGAGACCTGGCTCGACGGATCGCCGGACCGCAGCATCGCCGAGACGGCGGCCCGCATGCCGGCCGACAGCGCCGCCTGCATCCGCGCCGTGGTCGGCTGGCTCAGCACGTCCGTCACGTAACGGGTACGGCAGGTGGTGCACTGGACGTGCTCGCCGACCGAGTTCAGCGGAATGACCGGGAGAAAGAACAGCGTGAACCACCGGCGCCCCGCCCGGTGCCGGTA
>JBKQQQ010000678.1:0-6104 GCA_052144275.1 Streptosporangiaceae bacterium | reverse complement strand
TAGCTGCAGCCAGACGCTCTGGCCGACGTCGTCGGCGTCGGCGCCGTCCAGGCGGTGCCTGCGGCAGATGGACCAGATCAGCGGGGCGTAGCGCTCGACGAGCGCGTCCCAGGCCCGCCTGTCACCGTTTCTGGCGCGGGTCACCAGGTCGGTGACCACCGGGTCATTGCGCATCGGGATCACGTCCTGTCGGGTGCGTGTAAGGGTGGCGTGACGGCACCTGCAGCGCTAGTGCCGTGCCGGGGAGCGGCCGCTGCAGGAGGTGGCGCTGGCGACGGCCCGGCCGGCCGACGCCGCGCGGCGCGGAGCGCGAACGTACACGCCGTTCACCCAGCGTCCCGTCCGTGTCACCGGGTCGGTTGCCTCACTGGTCAGGGTGAGGTTCTTCTCTTCCCGGCGGATCGCCACGCTCACCACGCCGACGATTCCGGCGGTCACTCCAGCGGCGAACAGGGCGATGGCTGCGAGTGCGATCAGGGGCGCCATGGCCGACCCCCTTTCGCGGGATGGACGCTGGCGTCCGCAGTATCGTTCATGAGGGAAGCGCCGGCCGGCGGGTGCGCTTGCCAGAACGGTCATCCGCCGCCTGGCCTGCTCCGCGGTAACGGACGCCAGCAGGGCGTCGGCCAGCCCAGCCAAGATGCCTGTTGAGCGGCGGATGCAAACGGGCTCGTTGGATGCGGTTCATGGCGACCTCCTCGGGATCGTTCCTTGCGAACCCCGGCCTGCGAAAAGACCAGCTGCCGTCAGCTTGGTCAACCGCGAGGCGGCCGTCAGTCACCTTGCCGACACGGCGGCTGTCGGCTTGCCGACAGCTAGCTGCCAGCGAATCGGCTCAGCGCTGACACCTGCGTCACGATCACCGCCCCGTCGTGAATCTGGAGCCAGCCGCGCCTATGAAAGGCGCGCACGGCGGCGTTGACGCTTTGCCGCGTAGCCCCGACCTGATGCGCGAGTTCTTCCTGGCGCAGCTTGAGCCGGATGACGCCGTCATCATCCGGCGCCTGGCTGGCCAGCACCTTCGCGACGCGGCGCGGAAGATCCAGGAACACCAGGTCCGACGCGGCCTCGGTGAGCCGCCGGAGGGCGGCCGCGTTCGAATCGGCCACTGCCCGCGCAGCGGGCGGTACCCGCGCGCAAATCTCCTGGATCATTTCGCGCGGGATGAGCAGCAACTGGGATTCCTCAAGGGTTTCGGCGTCGGCGGACCTAGGGCCGCCATCGGCGATGCTAAGCTCGCCGAATGCCCCGCCAGCAGGGATGATCGTCAGCGTTAGCTCGCCGCCGTCCGCGGAGCGGACCACGACCTTGACCTGGCCGGAGACCACAACAATCAAGGTGTCGCCCGGGTCGCCCCTGGTGAACACGACCTGCCCGCGGCGGAAGGTCCGCAACCGGGATACCGCGAGAACCCGCTCCAGGTCTGACGCCGGCACCGAACGGAGCAGGACGGTGTTGCGCAAGACTCCTGCCACGTCAGTGGTCATAGCTGAATCTTCGGGGCCGGCACTCCCGGTCACAACCCCCAGTGTGGTCCTCTCGCTCACCGTCGGCCGGGTCTCCTGGCTTAGCCTGAGTGGCCCGGCTGCGACGAGACCGAGACGGAGCACCGCCTTACAGCAGGCGTCTCGTCTGCTCTGCGTGCCAGGAGAGCTGCATTGCCTCGAATCGCTCCAGCGCCTGCCTGAGCAGTGTCCGATCGCCGCGGGCGATGCCCAGGGCCCGGAGCGCGAATGGCTCGGCGAAGCTTCCCGGTTGCATCCACTTGGATGCCTCCGCCTCAATTCGCTCGCGGTCGCCGAGCGCGGCGAGTGCGTCCAGGAACGCCGGCGGCGGCTCCCACTCCCAGTCCAGCTCGTGCGACGCGAGTTCCGCGACTTCGCCGAGGTCGTCCCGGACCAGCGCAAGGCGGATCTTGGGAGGGTCGAACCAGCCGTGATACCACCGATCGCCTTCCATGCCGAGGCCGTAAGCCTTGCTTTCCAGCCGCCGGGCCTCGTCCTCGTCGCCTGCCAGTGCGCTGGCGGTAGCGCAGTTCAGGAGAATGGAGACGGTCAAAACGCAGGGCGTGACCGCGGCCAGGTTGGCGTCCACCACTCGCTCGGCCTCGGCCGTCCGAGCTCGCACCTCGTCCCAGCGCCCGGTCACGGTCGCCAGCAGGATCTGCCAGCACGCCGCGTGCAGGCGGTGGTGCGGGGTCAGGCCGGCCGCGACGTCGACGGCCTGCACGGCGGCCCGCGCGGCATCGCCGAGGTGGCCGGAGCACAGATACACGAAGACCGCGGACATGAGTGCCACGGAGCCGACGTCGGGATTGGGCAGCCTGGGGAGAAGCGCCATCACCTGATCCATGACGGTGCAGGCCCGGTCGAAGTCCCTGGCGGTGAGGGCTGTTTCGGCGAGAATGTAGAGCGATATGCAACGAAGCTCAACGTCTCCCAGCCGTTCGGCGATCGCCAGGGCCGAGCGAGCAGCGGATTCGTCGTCGTTGCTCATGGCCAGCGCGGCGAGCGCATTCCCCTTGGCGAGGGAGTCTTCCCCGGCCAGCTCCAGGGCCTGCTCGATCCAGCGATCGACGAGGGTCCAGTCCGGCTGCTGGACCCACATGCCAGCCCGTTGCACCGATTGCAGGGCGAGGTCGGAGTACACCTCGGCCGAGGGGCCGCCGATATCTAGCGCTTGCTGCATGGCCTGCCAGAAGCGCTCTCCATCGTACTTGAGGGCGCAGGCCTGGCCGATTCGCTGCCAGATCGCGGCCTGCTCCCGCGGGTCGCTCTCGAGGCCGAGCGCCCGATCGAGCAGGGTCAGGCCCTCGTCGATCTCGTAGCGGCCGATGGCCAGCTCCGCCGCCCGCCGCGACCACCAGACGGCCTTGGCGCGCAGGCGATCGGCTTCCCCTTCCCGGCCGGACCAGGCCAGATCAAGGACTTCGGGAACCACGGCCGCGGCGTAGTGGTGCGCCAGCAACGGCGCGTGCTCGGACTCGTCTTTCCCGTTCCGCTCGAGCCACTGTCCGAAGCCGGCGTGCAGCGGCGCCCGCTTCGCCTTGAGGAGACTCTGGTAGGCCACCTCGCGGGTGAGCGCGTGCTTGATTACGTACTCCTGCTGACCGTCGATCGACGAGCCGGCCCGGCGGAGCACGAAGTCCCGCTCCTGGAGCAGGACGAAGTCCGGGTCCGCTTCCTCGGCGAGCTCGCAGACGGGACCGCTCCAGAACACGCGCCCGATCACGGCGGCCGTCCGCAGCGCCGCCTTCTCGGCCCGGGGCAGCATGTCGATGCGCGCGGCGATCACAGCCTGAACGGTGTCCGGCACGGAAAAACCCACCGGGAGCTCACCGAACGACCATCCGCCGTTTCGGCGGGCAAGTACGCCTCGGTCTGCGAGCGTCGCGATCAGTTCCTCGACGAAGAACGGGTTCCCCTCCGCCCGTTCAGCGACCAGCTCGTGTACGGGGCCGGGACAGTCGCTGCCAAGCAGCGCGCCGATCAGCTGCTCCGCCTCCTCGGAGGGCAGCACCTCGAGCCGTACGACCGTTGTCCCGGCCGACCGGGCCCAGCCTGGTCGCTGATCGAGCAGCTCTGGCCGTGCGGTCGCGATCATCAGCAGCGGCCCACGGACGCGCACGGCGAGCATCGTCAGTAGGTCGCACAGCTCATCATCCGCCCAGTGCAGGTCCTCGACGAGGACCGCGGTTGGGTGCTCCTCGGTCAGCTCTTGGAGGAAACCCACCCACGACGTGTGCAGCCGGTCGCGCACGGTCAGCGGGTGCATGCCCTCCGGCGGCGCAAGGCCGAGTGTGAAGCCGAGCCCATCGCGGCCAGCGACCCGTTCGGCGACCACGTCCGGCGGGTCGCTCTCGAGAATTCCGAAGTGCTCCTTCAGCACCTCACCGAGCGGCCAGTACGTTATCCCGTGACCGTACGGGAGGCACCTGCCGGCCCGCAGAAGCGGCGGCCGCGATTGCCCGCCCAGCCACTGCCAGAATTCGCGCAGGAGCCGTGTCTTGCCGACCCCAGCGTCGCCGACGACATTGACCAGGTGCGGTTCGCCGCTGCTGACGACGCGGCCATATGCCTGCTGCAAGTCCGCCAGTTCGCGGCCGCGCCCGACGAAGACCGGCTGCAGCCCGCCGACCCCGCGCGGGCGCATCAGCGACAGCGCGCGCAAAAGCTTGCGGCAGACGATGCCCTCGGGCTTTCCCTTCGCCTCGACCTTCACCGGCTCCGCGAACTCGAACGCGCCGCGCGCGGCCGCAACCGTCCGGTCGCCGGCCAGGATCTCCCCCGGAGCGGCCGCTTGCTCCAGTCGGGCGCAGACGTTGACCGCGTCGCCGGTGACAAACGAGCTGCCCTCACGGGGCCGCCCCACCACGACGTCGCCGGTATTCACACCGATACGAAGGGCGAGCCGCCGGCCGAACAACTCTCCCAATCGCCGCTGCATCCCCAACGCCACATGCAAGGCCCGCTCCGCGTCGTCCTCATGCGCCGCTGGAACGCCGAAAACAGCCATCACCGCATCGCCGATGAACTTCTCGACCGTGCCTCCAGCCCGCTCGATCTCCGCCGCCATTGCGTCGTAGAAGCGATCGAGCATCGCCCGGACCCGTTCGGGATCCTGATCGGCTGCAAGCTCAGTCGACCCGACGAGGTCCGCGAAAAGAACCGTCGCAAGCTTCCGTTCCTCAGCCCGCACCACCCCATTCTCGCCCGGCACCCGCCGGCCTGTCAGCTCATCACCCCCGGCAGATTGGCCAGCCATACGAAAAAGTGTAGAGCCAACCACTCGCGTGAAGTGGTGGTCAAATCACCTTCCACCGCGAGGGCGTTACATACCCCCAGCGTCACCCCGTCTGCAGCGACAACCAGGCCGCGAGTAAGCCTGTTACGCTTCGGCCATGGCAGCCACGTCTCCCCGCCTTGAGTACGGGGAAGGTTGTCCGCCGGGACCAACGTTGTGAGCACCGAAGCCACAGCGCCCGAGGCCGCTGTCAAGCTCGCACAAACCGCCGAGGAGCATGAGCTGGTTTTCGTCTGCGTTATGAGACTTACGTTGCGGAGATGAACATGTTCTCTTCTGTCTGATCACGCGGCGGCAGTTCACCGACGCGCTTGATGAGTGCTAAGAATTGCTGATCGCATATGCCGACAGAGGGGGCTGGCCGGCACTTTGCGGCTGACGTAACGCAACACGTTACTAACAGCGGGGAAGAGTGCAGTCCGCACTAGCGGCATACCGCCGCGGCGGCAAACGGTCCTTGCCGAAGGCCTGAAGGCGGCGGGACACGATGCTGTCCACCTGCGGGACCTTGGTATGCAGGCGGCACCGGATCCGGCTGTCCTGCAGCGTGCTCAGGTCGATGAGCGGGTCTTGGTATCGGCTGACACGGACTTCGGCGGCCTGCTCTCCCGTTCACGGGCGACGGCCCGTCAGTCCTCCTGATCCGGCGACTGGCCGGACGGCGCGCAGCTGAGCAATCAGCCATCATCCTGGCCAACCTGGACCAGGTCGCCGACGACCTGACAGCCGGAGCTGTCGTGGTCATCGGCGACGACTGGATCCGGATACGCCGCCTCCCAATGCCTGGCTAATCCGCTTCGCAGCGCAATTGGCCGCCATTGCCGAATAATCCTTAGAGGTATTGATCAAGGCGCCGCCGCGCGGCGCCGCTGGCCCGGCGTCAGCGCCGCCGCTCAGCCTCCGAAGGCCCGCGCGGCGCACGCCGGGCCACTCCGCGAGGCTCACCAGATCAGCACAGTTCGTTCGTCACGCAAATGGACGCGCTTCCGGCAGTGCTTTGCCCGGCCGGTTCCAGCGCCACGCCAGTGCACCTAAACGGTCGGCTACGCCTGCGGACAGCAGCCTGCCCGGAATGTTGTGCCCGGCGCGGCAAGGGAGGATGGTGGAAGCGCGACAGCTTGCGAGAGCTGTTTGCCACTAGGGGGTTGCCATGACAGGCGGCTATTACAACACGGCCAGGCCGCCGGGGCGCTGGCCAGGGCAACGGCCGGTGGTGCCATTCTGGCGCGTTCCCCGGCCCGAACTCAGCGGCCCAGACGCCACGCCCTGCGCGCGCTGCGGCCATCGTCGCGATTCGCACC
>JBKQQQ010000677.1:0-3521 GCA_052144275.1 Streptosporangiaceae bacterium | reverse complement strand
ACGAAGGGCAGTGCGAGGATGGCCTCCACGATCCGCCCGGCCACCTGGTCGAAGACGCCGCCGAAATAGCCCATGGCCAAGCCGAGGGCGGTGCCGAGGATGGTGCCGAGCACGGTGGCCAGCGGGGTGATGATCAGGATGTCCCTGGCGCCGACGATGACCCGGGACAGCATGTCCCGGCCGAGCGGGTCGGTGCCGAACCAGTGCGCGGAGGACGGGCCGGCGTTATTGGCGAGCAGGTTCTGCGCGAGCGGGTTATACGGTGCGAACACGTGCCCGAAGACGGCGCAGACCACCCAGAACAGCAAGATGCCCGCGCCGACGAAGAACGTCGGCCTGCGCAGCAGCAGTCGCCACCGGGCCGACGTGGCCCGGCTCGCGGCCGCCACCGCAGCCTGTCCGGTCGGCCCGAGATACCCACCCGTACGGTCGAGAGGCGCAACCGGATCAACCGGATCAACGGGTGGGACGCCCGGCAAGATGTCGCTCATTCCGTGCCCCCGATGCGCAGCCGCGGGTTGAGCAATGTCAGCAGCAGGTCCGCGGCCAGCGTGGCCAGCACGTAGACCACGCCGATGACCAAGACCCCGGCTTCCAGCATCGGGAAGTCATGGGCCACCGCGGCCTTGTAGATCAGGTTCCCGAGGCCCTGGTAGTTGAAGAGCGTCTCCACCACCACCAACCCGCCGATCAGGTACCCGGTCTGGGTCGCAATCACGGTGATGGTCGGCAGCAGCGAGTTCCGCAGCACGTGCCGGCGGATCACGGTGGCTTGTGGCAGCCCCTTCAGCACCGCGGTCCGCGCGTAGTCGGAGTTCAGCGCCTCGATGGTCCCCGCCCTGGCCATACGGGCAATGTAGCCGAAGAGAACGAAAACGAGCGGTATAGCCGGCAATATAAGGTGCCTGAACTGGTCCAGGGCCGAGGCGCCCGCCCCGGCCGAGGCGGTGACCGGTAGCCACTTCAGCTCGACGCCGAATATCACGATGAGTACGATGCCGGACACGAACTCGGGCACGCTGGACAGAGATAGCCCGGTCACCGAGATGATCCGGTCCGTGCCGCGGCCCGCGTAAAGCGCGGCGATCACGCCGCCGATGATGCCGAGCGGCACCACGATCACGAACGCGAGCACGGCCAGCTTGACCGAATTGATCAGCGCGGCCCGGATGAAAGGCTCCACCGCCGAGGAGTAGGTATAGGAGGTGCCCAGGTTGCCGTGCAGCAGCCCGCCGAGCCAGCTCAGGTACCTGGTGATGAGCGGCCGGTTGACCCCGAGTTGCTGGTCGAGGGCCTGCACGGCACTTTGCGACGCGAGGTTGCCGAGCCTCGCGCGGCCGGGATCACCCGGGAGGACCTGGCCGGCGAAGAATATCATCACGGTGAGGATCCACAACGTGAGGACCATCAGCCCTAGGCGTCTCAACAGGAACGTTGCCATCGCTGGCCTCCTTGATGCCGGGCCGCCTCGTGCGGAACGTTCCAGAGCGGCAAAGCCTAGCTCAGTTATAGATGGGTGAGCAATTAATGACGATCATGCTTAATGGAAGTGACCTGACTGTTACGCATGTCGTCGCGGTCGCCCGGCACGGTGAGGCCGTCGCGCTGGCGCCCGCGGCCATCGCGGCCATGCGCCAGGCGCGCACGGTGGTCCAGGAGGTTCTCAGCACTGGCGAGCCGGTGTATGGCCTGACCACCGGGGTCGGCGAACGCAAGGCCTACCTGCTCGACGAGGCCGAACGGCAGCGGTTCAACCAGCGGCTAGTGCTCAACCACCGGATCGCGCAGGGCGACGCGGCCCCGGCCGACGTGGTCCGCGGCGCGATGGTCTGCCTGGCCAACAGCTACGCCAAGGGCGTGACCGGCGTCCGCCCCGAACTGGCCGAGATGATCGTCACGCTGCTCAACGAGGGCTTCGCGCCGCCGGTGCGCAGGCTCGGCTCGATCGGCCAGGGGGACCTCGGCCCGATGGCCGACCTGGCCCACGGGCTCATCACCCGCAGCGGCTTCGAAGTGGCCGAGAACGAGGGGCTCGCCCTGGTCAGCAGCAACGCCTTCACCACCGCCTGGGCCTGCATCGCCACCGCCGACGCCGCGTCCCTGCTGTCGGTGTTCGACGTCGCGGGCGCGCTCGACCTGGAGGCATTCGGCGCCAACCTCACCTGCCTGCACCCGGTCATCGAGCAGACCAGGCCCTTCCCTGGCCTGGCGGCCACCCTGCACCAGCTGCGGCTGCTGCTCGCGGGCAGCTACCTGTGGCAGCCGGGCGCGGCCCGGTTCCTGCAGGACCCGCTGACCTTCCGCTGCATCCCGCACATTCACGGCGCGGCCAGGGACGCGCTGGACTACGTCCGGAACGTCCTGCAGGTCGAGCTCAATTCCTCGCAGAGCAACCCCGTGGTAGTGGTGCCCGAGCGCAGGATCGTCTCGGTCGGCAACTTCGACATCGGCCCGCTCGCCGCCGCGCTCGACTTCCTCCGCATTGCGCTCGCCCCGGTGGTGACCAGCGCAAACGAACGCGCGGTGAAGCTGCTGCAGGCTCCGTACTCCGGGCTTTCCGCCGGGCTGGCGGCCCGGGCAGGCTCGCCGGACGACGCGCTGTCCGAGCTCGCGGTGGCGGGCCAGGCGATCACGATGGAGGCCCGGACGCTGGCCCATCCGGTCTCCTACGAGCTGGCCAGCTCGGTGAAAGGGGAGGGCATCGAGGACCGGGCCACGATGGCGCCGCTGTCGGCACGCCGGCTGGCCGACATGGTCCAGCTCTGCGCCCGGGTGGTGGCGATCGAGCTCGTCGTCGCGGCCCAGGCTATCGACCTGCGCGCGCCGGGTGAACTCGGCCTGGGCACCGGTCGCGCCTACCAGATGATCAGGGAGCTCGTCCCGTTCACCCAGGCCGACGGCACCCTGCCGGCCGACCTGGAGCCCCTCGTCGAGCTGGTCATCCGGGGTGACCTCACCCCGGCCGCTTGACCTGCCGCGACCCCGGATAGCATGCCCCCATGCAGGACCAGAGCCTGCAAGGACCCCGGCCTCGCGGTCGAGGAGGCCGGCCAGGTCGGCGTGCCGGTCGAGGTGAGCGCGGCGGTGGAGCAGGTCTACCGCCGCACCCGCGCCCAGTATGGCGACGCCGGCGGCACGATGCTCCCCGTGAGACGCTACGAAGACCTGACCCGCGCCCCCTCCGCCTCGCCCCACAGGATCGTGGATCGCCACACCCCCTATGACGGGTGTAACGATCCACGATGATTGAGCCGCCCTTTCCAGGAGCCGTATATGTCAGCAATTGACGGGTTTACCATCGAGCCGAAGCCGGCCACCCACTTCGGGGTGGGCGCCATCGATCAGCTGCCCGGCGTGGTCCGCGCCCCCCGCGCGGACCGCGTGGTCGTGGTGGCCGGTGCCGCGCTCGCGGCGACGCCGGTGATCGCGACGGTCATGACCGTGCTGGCCGACGCGGGCCTGCCTGCCCGCGTCTTCTCCGGCGTGCACCCCAACCCGACCACCGACGACCTGGCCGCAGG
>JBKQQQ010000676.1:0-4640 GCA_052144275.1 Streptosporangiaceae bacterium | reverse complement strand
GGCAAGAGCCCGCGACGCGCTGGGCGACCAGGCCGCCGCCGGACGTGCCCTGGAGCGGGCGCTGGATATCACCGAGTCCACCGGCATACTCCTGCCGTTCCTCCTGGATCCCGCCCCGGCGCTGCTCGAGCGGCATCGCCGGTACCGCACCGCTCATCCCGCCTTGATCTCCCAGATCCTGAACCTGCCCCCGGGGGGGTACGGGGGGGCGGGCAGCCCTTCCCAAGGGGGGTCCGGGGGGATGGGGCCCCCCGGGGAAAGAAGCAGGGGGGGTCTGGGAGGGATCGTCCCCCCGAGGATCACCGAACAGCGACCACTCCGCCGCCCTGGCAGGCGGGAACGCGCGAATCGGGACTCGTGGAACTACGACGCCCGCCGCGCCGGACTGAGGTCACAGCCAGGTCCCCGGGCGAGTAACCTCCGGCCGTTCGGCTGAAAGATCGTTCATTCCGAACGGAGCATGGTTTCTGCTCCCCCGCGTGCGTGCCACCCAGCGTGACGACTGCGCGGGTTGCGCCGTTCTGCGCATGATCTTCCCGGCGCCCACTTCTAGCCGTGAGACAGGACATCAGGCTGGCGGGCTTCGGGCAGGCCCAGGTGCTCGGCCAGCCAGGGGCCGGTCGCGCTGCCCGGGGCACGTGCGACGTGCTCCGGCGGGCCGGCCGCGAGGATGTGCCCGCCGTCCGGGCCGCCGCCCGGGCCCATGTCGATGAGGTGGTCGGCGGCGGCGAGCAGGTCGAGATCGTGGTCGATGACGATGATCGTGGCGCCAGCCGCCAGCAGTCGGTCGAACACGCCGACCAGCGTGGCCACGTCGAGCGGGTGCAGGCCGGTGGACGGCTCGTCGAACACGTACAGCGCACCGCGCTGGCTTGCGCGCAGCCGGGAGGCGATCCGCAGCCGCTGCGACTCGCCGCCGGACAGGGACGGGGTGGGCTCGCCGAGCCGCAGGTAACCCAGGCCGACCTCGCTGACGGGCCGGAGCGCCGCGGCCACCGGGGCCCGGCCGGCGAACCGTTCCAGGGCGTCGTCCACGGTCAGGCCGAGCACGTCGGCGATGGTCAGGCCGTCGACCCGGACGGCCAGGGTGGCGTCGTTGAAGCGGGCGCCGTGGCAGGTCGGACACTGGACGGTGATGTCGGGCAGGTACTGGACGTCGAGGTCGATGTCGCCGAGCCCGCGGCAGGTCGGGCATTGCCCCTCGCGGGTGTTGAACGAGAAATGCCCGGGCTTCCAGCGCCGCCGCCCGGCGTACGCGGACTCGGCGAACACGCGGCGGATCTGGTCGAACGCCCCGGAGTAGGTCGCGGGGGTCGACCGCGCGTTCTGGCCGATCGGCGAGGCGTCGACCTGGACGACCTGGCGGATGCCGCCGAGGTCCAGGCGGCGGACATGCCCGGGCAGCGCGGAGGCGCTCAGCAGCGCCCGCGCGGCCGGGATGAGGCTGTCCAGGACCAGGGCGGTCTTCCCGGCCCCGGATGGCCCGGCCAGCGCGGTCAGCCGGTGCAGCGGGAAGGCGGCGGTAACGTCGTGCAGGTTGTACAGGTCGCCGACGTCCAGGACGATCTGCCCGCCGGGACCGGGCCGCGCCGGACGGTCACCAGTCACGGCCGCGGCCCCGGCCAGGAACGGGCCGATGATCGAGCGGGGGTCGGTTTCCAGCTGGCCGGGGGTGCCCTGGGCGATCACCGTGCCGCCCTTGGCGCCGGCCGCGGGGCCGAGTTCGATGACCCAGCCCGCAGCACGGACGACCTCCCGCTCGTGCTCGACCACGACCACGGTATTGCCGTTCCCGGCCAGGGCCGTGAGCGTCTTGCGCAGTCCGGCGACGTTGCTCGGGTGCAGCCCGACCGACGGCTCGTCCAGCACGTACAGCATGCCCGTGGTGCTGGCCCGCACCGTCGAGGTGAGCTCGATCCGCTGCCGCTCCCCTGTCGACAGCGAGGCCCCGGCCCGGTCGAGAGTCAGGTAGCCCAGCCCGACGTCGAGCAGCGGCGTGAGCCTGCCGTCCAGCTCGGCGAGCAGGCCGGTCGTCATCCGGCTGAGCTCAGCGGGCAGCCCCGGCGGCAGGCCGGCCGTGAACCCGCGAAGCTCGCCTAGGCTGAGCGCGCTGATCTCGGCCAGGTTGCGCCCGCCGAGCTGCGAAGCCAGCGCCTCGGGCCGCAGCCGGGTGCCGTGGCACACCGAGCACACCCGGGTGATGAGGAACCGCTGCACCTGGTGGCGGGTGCGCTCGTTGTTGCTGCGCAGGGAGCGTTCGACCGCGGCGACCGCGTTGTCGTAGTTGACCGACAGTTGCACGGTCCGCGCGTTCCGGCCCGAGTGCAGCGTCACCTGTTGTCGCACCGGTTCACCGTGCAGCACGATGTCGCGCTCCTGATCGGTCAGAGACCGGTAGGGCACGTCGAGCCGGACCCCGAGCTCGCCCGCGGCGTACATCGACAGCCGCCGCCCGCCGGAGTTCCACGGCAGCACCGCGCCCTCTTCGATCGTCTTGTCCGGATCGGGAACTAGGGTGCTGACGTCGACCTCGGACCGTACGCCCAGGCCCTGGCAGGCGGGGCACGCGCCGTAGGAGTTGAAGGCGAAGGATTCGGCGCTGGGGTGCTCGAAATGCGCGCCGCACACCGGGCAGACGATCTCCTCGCGGAGCGTGGCAATCGACGGCGCGACGCGGTGGCCGTTCGGGCACAGGTGCGAGCCCAGCCGGGACATCATCAGGCGCAGCACGTTGAGCACCTCGGACATGGTGCCGACCGTGCTGCGCGGCCCCGGTACCGGCGGGCGCTGCCGCAGCGCCAGGGCGGGCGGCAGGTGGTCGATCCGGTCCACGTCCGGCCGCTGGGCCTGGCTCAGCCGCCGGCGGCTGTAGGTGCTCAGGCTGTCCAGGAACCGGTGCATGCCCTCCGCGTACAGCGTGCCGATGGCCAGCGACGTCTTGCCCGACCCGGACACCCCGACCACGGCGACCGTCCGCCATAGCGGCACGTCCACGTCGACGTCCCGCAGGTTGTTGTGCCGGGCCCCGCGCACGCCGATGACCGTGGGCAAGGTTCCCGGCACGGGAATATCGCTAGCTTCCATACCGGGCAACTTACGGCCGTCCGTCTGCAGATGCCCGGCCAGGTCCGCACCGGGGCCGGCGCTGGCCCGGCCCCGGTGCGTCGTGGTCACGGGTGGACCGGTCCGAGGTGCCCGCGGTCGAGGCGCAGCGACTGCATGATGAGGAACGTAGTGGTGGTGGTGAAGGCCTCGATGTCCGCGGCGGCCAGCACGCCGGTGTACTTGGCGATGACGGGCGCGGCCGCGCGCTCGGTGACGGTGTCGAGGTGGGCTTTGACCCCGGCCCAGACGTTCGGCCAGTAGTGCTGGTAGAACGGCACCGGGTCGACCGAGTCCAGCGCCTCTCTCGAGCTGGCTTCGATGTCGGCGATGTACTGCTGGTGCACCAAGACATCATCGCGGGTGGCGAGCCTGCCGAGGTGCCCGCAGATGAAGTGCGTCCACGAGTACGACAGTGCGGTGGCCGGGGCTCCCATGTACCCGATGACGTCTTCGCTAAGGTTGAGGTTGTAGATGGGCACCCAGCCGGCGTTGACCACGTCGATGAGCATCAGGGTGTCGTGGTCAGGGAAATGGATGTAGATGTTGTCCGGCGTGTGGTTGGGGCCGTGCCAGGCCAGTTCGACGCGCTCACCGCCGACCTCCAGGGTGTACCGGTCGGCGAAGGTCACCTCGGGCGCCGGCCGGGCCGTGTCGTTGTCCCGCAGCATGAGCCGCCGGGTGTCCTCGTGCCCGATGCGGACCACGTTCCCGTCGAACAGGAAGGCCGCGCCGGAGTGGTCGGCGTGGTGGTGGGAGTAGACCAGGTGGGTCACCGTGTTGGTCACGCCGTTGGCGGCGGCGATCTCGTCCACGGCCCGCCGCAGGTTACCGCCGATGCTCGGCGGCGCGTCAAACAGCACCACGCCGTCCGGGGTGGTCAGGAACGCCGACTGATAGACGCCGTCGGTGACCCAGTACAGGTTCCGCTCGACGCGCCCGACGTAGTAGCCCTGGTCGTTGAGGGCCGGGCCGAGCGCGGACCGGGGGATGGGCGCGTAGTCGGGCAGGTCGTCGCCGGATGCTGGTGATGTCACGGTATCTCCCTTGAATCTGGGGCACGTCCCCTGGCGGCCGTGCGAGCCTTCGCGATGGACCCAGGCTTGCCACTAGGCAGGTGAGAGGTCGTCACCGGATCTTGGTGATTCGCGCGCCGTTGACAGTACGTGCGGTGGCTTGGTGCCGGGAGGACCGTGTCGCCGAGAGCCGGGCTCGGGCGCAGGCACTCCAAACGTGCCCTGACCCTGGCGGAGTCTGACCGGCTGGGTCCTGCCGTTCGCGATGACGGGCTCCCGAGGGCTGCGGCTGCTGGCTGCTGGCCGCGCCCGCTAGCCCGGCGGTCACCGGATCCCGGTGATGCGGGTTCACCTGCCCGCCCCCCACTATGGCCGCATGGACCCGGCACCCGCCCTGTACACGATCCGGATCAACGGGCACCTCGGCGCCATGATGCTGTCCGCGTTCCCGGCGATGGTGCCGTACTCGTGTGGCGCGGAAACCGTGCTCACCGGGCTGCTGGACCGGTCGGCGCTGTACGG
>JBKQQQ010000675.1:0-9321 GCA_052144275.1 Streptosporangiaceae bacterium | reverse complement strand
GCGTCACCCCATCTCGCTGCGCACCGCCTGGCGGATGACCCGTGCGGGCCGGCCGCCCATTATTTGACCGAACGGCTCTGCGACAGCCTTTTACCTGCGACAACCATGTGGCCGTCGGCCTTGACGCCTCAGATGGACATTCCGCCGTCGACGGCCAGGGTGGCGCCGGTGACGAAGGAGCTCTCGTCGCTGGCCAGGAAGAGCATGGCCCGGGCCACCTCGTCGGGGGTCGCGTGCCTGGCCAGCGGGATGAACTCCTCGAAGATCGAGGCGGCGCGGTCGCGTTCGGCGCCGGTGGCGGCGACCTCGATGCGGTGCTGGAACTCGTTGTCGACCGGGCCCGGGTGGATCGTGTTCACCCGGATGCCGCGCGGGGCCGTCTCCTTGGCCAGCGTCCGCATCAGCCCCACCAGCGCGTGCTTGGCGGTGGCGTAGGCGCAGATCCCCGCGTCCGAGGTCAGGCCGACCACGCTCGAGGTGATCACCACGCTCGCGCCGGCGCCCAGGTAGGCCAGGGAGTGCTTGCAGACCAGGAAAGAACCGCGTACGTGCACCGCGAGGACCTGGTCGAACACGTCCTCCGGATAGTCGGCCACCGGGGCGATGACCCCGCTGATCCCCGCGTTGCTCACCACCACGTCGAGCCGGCCGAACGTCTCGGCGGCCGTCGCCACCGCCGTCTTGACCTGCACCGAGCTGGTCACGTCGGCCATGACCCAGATGGCCGCCTCGCCGAGCGCCGCGGCGCCGGCCCGCAGTTCGTCGGCGACGAGGCCGACCAGGCAGACCCTGGCCCCCTCAGCCACGAAGGCGCGCGCGGTGGCCATGCCGATGCTGCCTTCGCCGCCGGTGATGATGGCGGCCTTGCCGCGCAGCAGCCCCCTGGGGTCGGTGGGGTTCATGCCGCCCATGCTCACGCCGCGGGACGCCGCCCGTCTTGCACGCCAGCGCACGCCGCTTGACCTCCAGAGTACGTCCGGCCCCGGTAACAGCCCCTGGCCGGCGCGGTAGTCGCGCGGTCCGACCCCGTAGGTCGCCTTGAACAGCCGGCTGAAGTGGGCCGGGTCCGGGTAGCCCCAGCGGGCGCCGATGGCCGCGACCGGCCGGGCGGACCAGCGCGGGTCGCGCAGGTCATGCCCGCAGTGTTCGAGGCGGCGCTGCCTGATCCAGCCGGCCACGGTGGTACCGCTGGCGTGGAAGAGCTTGTGCAGCTGGCGGAGCGAGATGTGGTGGGCCGCCGCGATCTGGGCCGGGGCCAGGTCAGCCTCGCCCAGGTGCTCTTCGATGAACGCGGTGATCTGCAGCATCAGCGCGCGGTGCGCGCTGTCCGGATCGGGGGGCGCGCAGTCCAGCCGCTCGGTGAGCACCGTGCCGAGCAAGTCGAGCACGTTGCCCGCCAGCCGGATGCCGGTCCTGGGATCCCCGTTGTCCACGTCGTCGAGCACGTCGGCGACCTGGCCGAGAAACGGGCCGATGAGCGTGGCCAGTCCGCCGGCCTCGCCGGGCAGCCTGGTCGCGGTCAGCCCGGCCAGCCGCGACTGCGGCAGGCCCAGCATGTCCCGGGGGAAGACGAGCACCAGCATGCGGTGCGGGTCGCTGAACGCGAGCGTGTACGGGCGGTCGGTGTCGTACAGGGTGAAGTCGCCCGGGATGAGCGTCGCCTCCCGGCCGTCCTGGATCAGCACCGAGGTGCCGCGCAGCTGCAGGCCGATCTTGTAGCAGCCGGCCGGCGCGGCCTTGACCAGGCGGGGCGTCCTGCGAGCGGTGTGCGCCTCGGCGGATACCTCGATGAGCCGCAGGCTGCCGAGCTCGCAGCCGCGAAGCCGGCCGGTGAAATCGCTCTCGCCGCCGGGGCACCAGACCTCCAGCGGGACGAACGCGTGGGACAGGACGTGCTTCCAGTATTCGAAACGCTGCCCGGAAGGCAGGTCGAGCGTGCGTGCTACATCGGGCATGACTTCCTACCTCCTTCGGTAGTCGTCCTAGCTTGAGGGCCGGTGCGCGGATGGTCAAGGGATGTGCCCGGTAGTGCAAGACCGCCGGCGCCGGGCGGGCCGACAATGACGCGACATGGGGGTTTGCGGGCCACCACTGACCTCATGTGCGGAGATAAAGATGACTGATTCGGCGTATCGGAGAGATCTAGGCCTCCTGAGCAGACGCGGCTTTCTCGGCGCGGCGGGGGTCGCCGTCGGCGGCGGGCTGGCGAGCATGGCAGGTTGTTCGAGCGCCCTGAAGCAGACGTCTTCGCCCGCCACGTCCGGCGGATCGGGCTCGGGCGGCACCATCAAGATCGGTTTCATCAGCCCGGAGACCGGCCAGCTTTCCGTGTTCACCCAGTCGAACGGCTACGTGCTCGGCCAGGTGCGCTCGGCGCTGGCCAAGGGCCTGACCGTCGGCGGCAAGAAATACTCGGTGGAGATCATCGCCCAGGACAGCCAGTCCTCCTCGGCCCGGGCCGCGACGGTCGCCTCCCAGCTCGTGCAGCAGGACGGGGTGGACTTCCTCATCGCCACCGCCACGCCGGAGACCGTCATCCCCGTCTCCGCGCAGGCCGAAGCCTCCGGCGTGCCCTGCGTGCTGACCATCTGCCCGTGGGAGCAGTGGTACTACTCGAGCAGCGGCGCCGCGAACACGTTCAAGTACTCGTACATGTACTTCCTCGGCACTCAGGAAGAGACCAACCTGTTCGCGTCGGTCTGGGACAAGGCAACGACCAACCACGTAGTCGGCGGCCTGTGGCCGGACGACGTGGACGGCGCGGGATTCGAGAAGTACATGAAGGCGAAATTGGCCGGCATGGGCTGGAAAGTCGTGCCGTCCGGCGCCTATACCGACGGGACGTCGGATTTCGCCTCGATCATCTCGACGTTCAAGAGCGCCAACGTGGAAATCCTGCACGCCGTGCCCATCCCGCCGGATTTCATCACGTTCTGGCGCCAGGCGCACCAGAACGGCTTCGTACCGAAGATCGCGTCCATTTCCAAGGCATTGCTGTTCCCGAGCGCGGCGGCCGCGCTCGGACCGCTGGTGACCAACGTGATGTCGCCACTGTGGTGGACGCCGCAGTTCCCCTACAAGTCCTCCCTCGACGGGACCACCGCGTCGGCGTTCGCCGCGAACTACAAGACCAGCACCGGGAACGAGTGGACCCAGCCGATGGGGTTCAACTACGCGGTCTTCGAGATCGCGGTCGCCGCGCTCAAGGCGTCCGGCGACCCGAAGAACGCGGCCGCGGTGGCCAGCGCGATCGGCACGCTCAAGGGCCAGGCCATCACCGGGGATTACGACTTCACCAGCGGCCCGGTGCCGCACGTATCGCAGATCCCGGAACTGCTGGCGCAGTGGCGGCTGGTGTCGGGCAGCCCCCAGCTGGTGGTCATCGACAACTCGCTGCTGCCCGCGGTGCCGGTCGCGAGCTCGCTGCAGCTGCTGTGAGCCCGCAGTAGTGAACCCGCCCTCGCTCGAGGTCACCGACGTCGCCAAGAGCTACGGCTCGCTGGTCGTGCTCAGCTCGGTCTCGCTCGCGGTCAGCGCGGGCGAGGCGGTCGGCATCGTAGGCCCGAACGGCGCCGGGAAGACCACCCTGCTCGACCTGCTCACCGGCACCGGGCGGTGCGACGCGGGCCGGGTGCGGCTGCAGGGCCGGGACGTGACGCGGCTGCCGCCGCCGCTGCGGGCCAGGATGGGCCTGGGCCGCACCTTCCAGGTGCCCAGGCCGCTCGGTGACCTGACCGTGTTCGAGAACGCGCTGGTCGGGGCCATGCGGGCGGCGGGTCTTCGCGGCCGGCAGGCCTACGGGGCGGCGTATGAGGCGCTCTCGCTGACCGGGATGACCGAGGAGGCCAACACCAGGGCCGGATCGCTGCGGCTGCTGGACCGCAAGCGGCTCGAACTGGCCCGCGCGCTGGCCATGCGGCCGCGGGTCCTGCTGCTCGACGAGATCGCCGGCGGGCTCAGCGACCCCGAAACGGAGGTCCTGATCGAGACCATCCGCGCGGTGAACGCGCGCGGCACCACGATCGTGTGGGTGGAGCACGTCATCCGGGTCCTGGTGGCGGTCGCCACCCGGCTGATCTGCCTGGCTGACGGGCATGTGATCGCCGACGGGGTTCCGGCGCAGGTACTGGCCCTCGACGAGGTGCGGGCCGCGTTTCTCGGCGGCGGAGTCCTCGGCGGCGGTGTCCTTGGCGGCGGGGCCCTCGGCGGGAGCGTGCCGTGAGCACCGCGGCCCCGCGGGAACCGCTGCTCGAGGTGACCGGGGTCGACGTGTTCTACGGCGACTTCCAGGCGCTGTTCGGCGTGTCCTTGTCGGTGGCCCGCGGCCGGGCGACGGCCCTGGTCGGGGCCAACGGGGCGGGCAAGACGACGCTGCTGCGCACGATCGCCGGGGTGCAGGCGGCCGCCTCCGGGTCGGTCCGCTATGCCGGATCCGACCTCACCGCCGCACCGCCGCACCGCCGGATCTCCCGGGGCATCGCCCTGGTGCCCGAGGGACGCAAGCTGTTCGGCAGCCTGACCGTCGAAGAGAACATCCGCCTCGGCGCGGCCGCGGCCGCCTCGTCCGACTGGCCGCTCGACCGGATCTACGGCGTCTTCCCGATGATCGCCAAGCGGCGCGGGCAGCGCGCGTCCACCTTGTCCGGCGGCGAGCAGCAGGCGGTGGCGATCGCGCGCGCCCTGGCCGCCGCACCCACGCTGCTGCTCCTCGACGAGATCTCCCTCGGCCTGGCGCCGCGGGTGGTCGGCGAGCTCTACCAGACACTGGCCGAACTGCGCGAGGCCGGCGCCACGCTGCTGATCGTCGAGCAGGACCTGCGGCGCGCCATGGAGGCGTGCGACGACCTGGTATGCCTGCTGGAGGGACGGGTGGCGCTGGCCGCCCCGGTCCCGGCGGTGACCAGGGAGCAGGTGGTGGCCGCCTACTTCGGCCTCCAGTCCCGGGAGGACCCTACGTGACCTGGGTCAACGCGGTCATCCAGGGCCTGCTGCTCGGCGGCCAGTACGCGCTCATCGCGTGCGGGCTCTCGCTGACGTTCGGCGTGATGCGGATCGTCAACCTCGCCCACGGCGACCTGGCCGTGTGCGGCGCCTACCTCGGGCTCGTGCTGTCCTCCTCGCTCGGGGTGCCGGTCTGGTACGTACTGCCGCTGCTGCTGCCCGCCGCCTTCGTCGCCGGCCTGGCGCTGCAGACGCTGCTGTTCGGGCGGGCGATGCGGCACGGCGTGCTGGCGCCGGTGCTGGTCACCTTCGGCCTGTCGGTGATGATCGAGAACCTGCTGCAGGTGGCGGCCACGTCCGACCCGCGCGGCCTGGCCGGCGGCTCGCTCGCCCTGGCCAGCTTCCGCATCGGCAGCCACATCACCGTGTCCTGGCTGTTCATGACGGCGTTCCTGACCGCCTGCGTGGTCCTGTCCGGCCTGCAGCTGCTGCTTTCCCGCACGTCGTGGGGGCGCAAGGTGCGGGCGACCGCCGACGACCTCGACACCGCCCGGCTGGTCGGCGTCAAGGTGCGGGCGGTATTCGCCAGCGTGGCGGGCATCGCGGTGGCCACCGCGGCCCTGGCGGGCATCTTCATCGGCACCATCGGGACCTTCGATCCGCTGGCGGGCTCGAGCACGCTGATCTTCGCGTTCGAGGCGGTGGTGATCGGCGGCATCGGGTCGCTGTGGGGCACCCTGGTCGGCGGCATGGCGCTGGGCGTCACTCAGGTGGTGGTCGGGCAGGTCAACCAGGCGTATGCGGTACTCGCGGTACACCTGCTCTTCCTGGCCGTGCTCGCGGTCCGGCCGGCCGGCCTGTTCGCCAGTCATCAGGCCGCGTACGAGGTTCGCGGGTCTGGGGCGCTGGGATGAGGCGCAGCGCCGGGGTAAGACGGGCCGCGGCACCTGTGGCCGGCCCTGGTGAATCAGGCCCTGGTGAATCAGGCACCGGGCAGCCGGTCACCGTCAGCCGGTGGAGCCGGACGGCAACCGGCTTCACCGGCGTGGCGGTGGTCGCCGTGGTGGTCCTGGCGGCCGTGCCCTACTTCGCCGGCGGCCCCGCCGAACAGCCCCTGATCACCTTGCTGACCTTCGTCGCCATGGCCAGCCAGTGGAACCTGCTGGCCGGCTTCAGCGGGCTCACCTCGTTCGGGCAGAACGCCTATATCGGCGTCGGGGCCTACGCGCTGTACCTGGTGGCGCTGCACGGGGTGAATCCCTTCGCCGCCATCATCCTGGCCGCGATCATCGCCGCGGTGATCTCGCTGCCGACCTCTGCGCTCGTGCTGCGGCTGTCCGGCGGCTACTTCGCGGTCGCGACCCTGGTGGTCGCCGCCGTGTTCCAGATCGTGGCCACGCTATCGCCCTCGGTGGGCGGCACCACCGGGGTGAGCGTTCCCGGCCTGGCCGGCTACGGCCCGGTGCTGCGGGAGGCGCTGACCTACTGGGCCACGCTGGCCGTCGCCGTGGTCAGCGTGGTGGGCGTGTACCTGCTGGTGCGGCGGACGTTCGGGCTGGATGCCCGGGCGGTGGGCAGCGATCCGGTCGCCGCGGCCAGCACCGGCGTCCGGGTGGGGCGGATCAGGCGGCTGGCCTACCTGCTGGCGGCGGGCGGCGCGGGCGCGGTGGGAGCGCTGATCGCGCTGCAGACCCTGTACGTCGAGCCGACCTCGGTGTTCAACATCCAGTACAGCGTGTACATGCTGTTCATGGTGCTCATCGGCGGAATGGGCACCATCGAGGGCCCGGTGCTCGGGGCGCTGGTGCTGTTCGCCCTGCAGGAGACGCTGTCCTCCTACGGTGCCTGGTACCTGGTCATCGTCGGCGGCCTCGCGGTGATCGCCACGCTGGCCGCCTCGCGCGGGCTCTGGGGTCTGGTCAGCGACCGGTTCGGCTGGTCCCTGCTCCCGGTCGGCTACCAGGTACGTCGTCCGCGCGGATGACGGTCTATCGCCCGCGGGGATGACGAGCGCCCGAGGATACCGCGCGTAAGATATGTCGTGTGCAGAGACGCGGTATTCGCGTACTCGCGCCAACGACGGGGGTCGAGGGCGGCGGCGCGGGGACATCCAGGCCCGGAGGGTGGCATTCCGTCACAGCCGTGCCCTGGGCCTGGCTGACCGCCGGGCTGGTCGGCTGCGCCCTGTTCGCCGGCGGGGTCACTTTGTTCAGCCACGATTCGCTGCACCGGCTGTGGGGCCTTTCCGCCGCCTGTGCGTACGCGCTGGCGGCCCTCGCGGTCCTGGCCGGCCGGTCACGGGGAACCCGCGGTGTCGACGTCGCGCTGGGCGTGATGCTCTGCGGGGCCATCTTGTTCCCGCTGCTCTGGATGGTCGCCCACGGCAACGGAGAACCTGAGGTGGGCGTGGTGGCCCGCTCCGCCACGACGCTCATCAAGGACGGCACCCCGTACCGGAGCTCGCAGGCGCTGGCCACCACCACCAACCCCAACCAGTACAACCCGTACCTGCCGCTGATGGCGGCGTTCGGCATACCGCAGGCGCTGTTCGGCCACAGCCTGCTCACCGATCCGCGGGTCTGGTTCGGCGCCGTGTTCCTCGTGGTGTTCGCCGTCGCGCTGCGGATCGCCGGGGCTAAGGATGGCCTGCGGTGGGCCCTGCTGCTGACGGCCTCGCCGATCATCGCGTTCGAGCTGTGCGTCGGCGGCACCGACGTGCCGATGGTCGCGTTCCTGTGCCTCGGCTTCGCGCTGCTCTGGCGGACGCAGCGGACCAGCCCGGTCACCGCGGGGCTGGCGCTGGGCGTTGCGTCGGCGATGAAGGCGACCGCCTGGCCCGCGCTTGTGGTGGCGTTCGCCCTGCTCTACGTGCGCGACGGCCAGCGTGCGGCGTGGCGGTTCACCGCGGTGGCCCTCAGCGTGGTCATCGTCATCGTGGGCCCGTTCGCGGTGCTCAAGCCGGGCGCCCTGGTGAAGAACACCATCTTGTTCCCGCTCGGCCTGGCCAGCGTCAAGTCGCAGGCGGCGAGCCCGCTGCTCGGCCACGTGCTCGCGCAGACCGGGGTCATCGGCCATACGATCGTCGTCATCCTGCTCATCGGGTCCGGGCTCGCGATCGCGGTGTCGCTGGTGATCCGGCCGCCCCGGGACGTGCCCGCGGCGACCATCCGGCTGGTTCTCGGCCTCTCGGCCATGTTCGTGCTCGCGCCGTCGACCCGGTTCGGCTACTTCATCTACCCGGCCGCGATGGTGCTGTGGCTCCTGGTCGCCAATGAGGGGCGCAAGGCCGCCGGGCTTGCGCTCGAGCCGGGCGAGCCGGACGTGCTCGTCTCAGGCTAGGTCGGCGAAGTCCCGCTGCCAGGCCGCGTACCACCGGGCGAACCACGGGTCCATCCCGGCCAGCGGGACGATATGGGTGACGGTCTGCGCGAAGTAGGAGCGCTGCCGATCCGAGCCCAGGTTGCGCAGCGTCTGCACGTTGCTGGCCCGGTCGGCCAGCTTGACCAGGCGCGCCCGGGCCGGAGCGTCCCGCAGTCGTCGCAGGTAGGCCTGCTTGACCTCGGACTTGTCCTGGCCGGGGCCCGGCTCGGGAATCGTCACCCAGCCGACGAGCTCGGCCACCTGCGGCCCGAACGCCGCGCTGACCTGCTCCAGGGTGCACGGGGTGTCCTCGACCACGTCGTGCAGCACGGCCGCGCACAGCACGTCGGCGTCTGTGACGCCCGCGCCGCGCACCAGCACCTCGAGGGCCTCGAGCAGGTGATCCAGGTACGGCGCGCCGGTGGGACGCCGCTGGTCCCCATGCCAGGCGATCGCGAACCTGACCGCCTCGCCCACCCTGGCCGCCGTCTCGGCGGGCACCAGCTGCCCAAGCTCAGCCTCGGCCCGCCCCCACTCGTGCCAGCTGACGAAAAGCTCCACACGGCCCATTCTGCGCGACCCGGTAACCCATGAACGTGGCGCTCTACCTAAAAGAACCACTATCAGTCACAACCATTGAATCGGCGGCCCGGGGTTCCGGCCCCCGGGGTTGAGGGGTTCCGGGTCCAGCGGGGGCAGGGCCTAAAGTAGGTCCGTGCGTCTTGGACCGCGTGCCAATGGGGTCACCAAGCTCACTGAGGCAGATGATGCCACGGTGCAGTTTCCTGTGGCCGGGAAGGACCCTGGGAAGAGCCCCGGGGAGGACCCTGGGAAGAGCCACGGGAAGAGCCCAGGGAAGAGGCATAGGAAGAGGCACGGGAAGAGCTCCGGGTGGTGGGCCGGGTGGCTGTTCGGCGCGGTCACCGTCGTGCCCGCGATGCTGGCCGCGGCGTGGCTGCTCCCGGCGTTTCCGCTGCTGCTCGCGGGCCGGTTCTCGGCGCGGCCGATGGTGTTCATGTT
>JBKQQQ010000674.1:0-17217 GCA_052144275.1 Streptosporangiaceae bacterium | reverse complement strand
CGATCGCGTGCGCCACCGGCACCGAACCGCCAGCGGCCCGCGCATCCTGCAGAATCTGCTTGAGCGACTTACCGCCCACGTACTCCATCACGATGTACCCGGCCGACTCCCCCGTGCGCCGGTCCGCGTGCTGGACGAAGTTATAGATCCTGACGATATTCGGGTGCTCTACCTGGGCCAGGAACTGGCGCTCGGCAACTGCGGCCGCCATGGCGTCCGCGTCCCCCGTGTTCAGCAGGCCCTTGAGCACTACCCAGCGGTCGCTGACGTTGCGGTCCCGGGCCAGGTAGATCCAGCCGAGGCCGCCGAAGGCGAGGCAGCCGAGCACCTCGTACTGCCCGGCCACCAGTTCGCCCGGCTCCAGCTTCGGGCTGAACGAGAACCGGGTGCCACAGTTCCGGCAGAACCCTTCCGTAAGCCCCGCCCGGCCGTCCCGGCCGCGCCCGACCGGCTGCTCGCAGCCCGCACAAAAGCGCCGGTTCTCCGGCACCTGCGGGTTGGCAAGCATGGCGCTGGCCGGGTCACGGTAGGGCACTGGCGGGATCTCGACCAGTCCCGCCCCGAGCCGGCCGCGTGCCGACCGGCCACTGGTCCGCCGGGAACCCCGGGTGCCCGATGTCCGGCGGCTGACCGCCGACCCGGATCCCGCTGACGACGACCCAGTTGGCCCGGACGCCGACCCAGCCGACACGGACGCCGACCCGGATGGGGCGGCTGTCCCGGCCGGAGCGGCGGCCGGGACCGGAGCGGCGGCTAGGCCGCAGACGTTGCAGTAGCCGTCCTCAATCGTGCCGCCGCAGCTCGTGCACGTGCTCATCGCCGCCATGCTCCCCTCGTTAGCCCCGCCATCGGTCAGCCCCCGTATTGTGCTGGCGGCGGGGCGGGAACCGGAGTGCCGATCCAGTGCGCGTAGCTGGCAGCCCACTGGCCGTTCGTCCGCAGCTGCTGCAGGACCGCGTTCACGAAGCGGACGAAATCCGGGTGCTGCTTGGAGATGGCCAGGCCGTAGGGCTCGTCGGTGAGCCGCGGCCCGATCAGCTTGGTCCACGGGTCTTGCGCGGCGAGCCCGTCCAGGATCGAATCGTCGGTGGAGATCGCGGCCACGTCGCCCTGCTGCAGCAGCACCAGGCAATCGGTCCAGTAAGGCACGGCGACCGGAATGGCCCTGGCCGCGGCGATGACGAGGAGCGAGTCGGACCCGGTGGTCGCGCAGACCCTCTGGCCGCGCAGGCCGGCCAGGCTGGTCACCGTAGAGTTCTTCAGCACCAGGACCCGCTGGGCCGCGTCGAAGTAGACGCTGGAGAAGTCGACCTGTTGCAGCCGGGCGCAGGTGATCGTCATCGTGTGCGCCACGATGTCCACGGCGCCGGAGGTGATGTCGGGGATCCGCTGCGCGTCGGAGATCGCCTTGTACACGACCTTGTCCGGGTTGCCGAAGATGGCCTTGGCCACCGCCCGGATCATGTCGATGTCGAAGCCCTCGATCTGCCCGTTGAGCGGGTTGAGGAAGCCGAAGTGGTAGGTGCTCTGGTCCACCCCCGCGATGAGGTGGCCGCGGGCGCGGATCTTCGCCATGAACGAGCCGGATGTCACCTGCGGCGGGCCCGACGGGCTCAGGCTGCTCGCATGCGGATTGCAGCTGGCAGCGCCCGCGGTGCGGACGGTACTCCCGGTGCGGGCGCTGGTCGCGACGCTGAGCGCGGCGGGGTAGCCTGGCGCGGCCGCCGCCGCGGCGGCGCCCAGCACGAGCGCAAACGTCGCGAGCATCACCGGCAGCGCGCGCCGCCAGGGTCCCCGGAGTCGCCGGGGCCGCGCGTTCACCGGTACTCCGCGAGCCGACGGCTGAGCCCCCAGGCGCAGCCTGCCACCATCACCAGCGATGCCACGATCATGCCCGCGGCGAGGCCGGTGAACGCGTCCCGGCCGCCGCGGGCGCTGGACGCGAAGACGGCCTGGTGGGCGTTGATCCCGTCGCTGAGGGCCGCCGACAGCTGGGCGAAGCTGGTGGCGGAGCCGCCGGTCAGTGCCGACGTGACCGCCGCGGAGTGGTTCCCGCCGTCGTCCTGCGCGCGCAGCGCCGCATGCGCCCGGTACCAGGCCTGGGCATCGGCCGCGACAGAATCTCCGTTGGCCGCCGACGCCCGTATCGCGGCAAGCAGCGTGCCGGGCCCCGGCCCGAGCAGCTTCTGCTGGGCCAGGAAGTCCTGCTGGTAGGAGTCGTCGCCGCTGTTGTCGATCAAGGTGAGGCTCTCATCCGCGTGTGCCTGAAGCGCCGCCACGTCCGCCCGGGCGAACGCCTGAGCCGGCGCGGAGCCCTGCTGCTGGGCGTGCAGCAGGTCGGCCCGGCCCACGGCGAAGGCCCCGGCCAGCCACACCAGCGAGACCAGGCCAGCCAGGGCGGCCACGAGCAATCCGTAGTTGACCACCCGGTGGGTGTGCCGGGCCAGCCACCGCGACGAACGGTAGAGCAGGTAGCCGATGCCCAGGCCGATCACGACCGCGAGCACGACGAGCGGCAGCCCGGTCGCCTGCGCGCTGGCCGAGGTCAGCAGTCCGCTCTCACGGGTGTAGATGTCGCTGGCCGAAGGCAGCAGCGTCCCGCGCACCAACGCGGAGGCCTCCCTGAGGTAGGCCGCACCGAGCGGCAGGCCGAGCCGGTTGTCGGCCCGGGCCGTGCCCACCTCGTCAGTGTAGACCGGCAACTGCCCGGACAGGGTGGCCAGGTCGTCGCCGACGGCCGAGCCGGCCGCCGACGCCTGATTCGTCAGGTGGCCAGGCATCTGGGTCCGGGCGGCGGACGAACCCACCAGCGCGCTGGCCGCCTCGATCCGGATCGCGGCCTGGGTGATGTCGGCCTCGTAGCGCTGCCGGGCCGCGGCGGGCTCGAGCCCGCCCGCCAGGAACGCGTTCGCCGCGGTCGCGTCGGCGTCCGACAGGCTCTGGTAGATCTGCTCCGCGTCCAGGCTCAGCGGCTCGCTGACCGCGACCACGTCGGCGGCCGCCGAGGCGTGCTGATCGGCGGTCAGTGCGGCCAGCACGCCCCAGGCGAGGCTGAGCAGGACCAAGACGACGAGCAGCAGCCGGAACCTGGCGGGGGTGGTCGCGGTGTCCAGACGAGACCGCCACCAGGAGCGGCGCGCCGCCGGCGCGGGGGTCCGCTGTCCCGGCGAAACGCCGACGCTCGTTGTCATGGGCCGACCGCCAAAACCGCTCGTGCACCGGCATTCCGGTGCCGTCTGGATTAGTTAGTTAATACCAGAGGATGGGCAGTGGGCGGGATAGGCGCAGGCAGTTCGCTGATGGCCGCCAGGCTGCCGCGTGCCTGCTGGACTAGCCGCGGTGCACCGTGATGACAGTCCACGCGCCCAGGTTGATCCGGTCGCCCTCGTGCAGGGTGACCAGGTCCCCGGTCACGATCTTGCGGTCGTTGAGGAACGTGCCGTTGGCCGAGCCCGGATCGAGGACCGACCAGGTGCCGTCCGCGGCGGCGATCAGCATCGCATGCAGGCGGCTGACGCCTGGGTCAACTGGCGGCTCAGCCAGGTCGATCTCCGGTTCGAGTTCGCGGGCTGCGCTCCTGCGCCCGATGCGCATTTGCTTGCCGACGAGCGGGATCCGCCGTTCGGAGACATGAGCCGGAAAAGGCACGTCCGAACCAGACCGGCCGCGCACTCCTGCCATCTTTTCGTAGTAGTCACGGTCGGGGGCAACCCGCACGGTCCAGGTGGCTGGGGTGATCGATGCTGTAGGTGCTGTGGGTGGGGCGGAGAAGGCCGGCGAGATGGCGGGCACATTAAGGTCTGGCGCGGACGGCGGGCGGGGACGGGTCAGCGGCGGCTCGGGCAGGGCCGTGGCTGTGGGCGGCGGCTCGAGCACGACCGCAGGCGGCGGCTCAAGCCGGACCTCGGGCGCCGGCGGCGACTCCAACCGGGCCTCGGGCGCGGGGGATGGTTCAGGCCGGACCTCGGGCGCGGGCGGCGTCTCGACGGGAGCCGGGAATGAGAATGACGGTTCAGGACGGGCCGGAGGGGCCGGTGCGAATAGCGATGCCAGCAGGTCCGTAACCGCGGACTCCGCTGGTGGTCCGGGCTCCTCCGGCCGGGCGGGCCGGACTGGCGGGGAGGACGACAGCCCGGACCGGCCGTCAGGGGCGGCAGGTGGCCCTGGACGGCTCCAGGAGGAAGGCGGAGGTTCCGGAGCATACCAGGAGGAAGGTGAAGGCTCCGGCGGGCTCCAGGAGGAACGTGAGGGTTCCGGTGGGCTCCAGGAGGAAGGTGATGGCTCCGAAGGACTCCACGAAGCAGGTGAAAGATCCGAGGCGCGCCACGGCGCAGGTGGCTGCTCCAGCCCGCGCCAGGGCGAGGACAGTGAATCGGGCTTTGAGATCGGCGGGAACAGCGATTCGGGTGGTCCGGCCGATGAGCCGGACGACGGGAACGCGTCTGCCGGCGGGACCAGAGTGGCAAACGGCCTTCGGGCACTGGGAACAGAACCGCACGCCTCACAGAACTGACCGGATACCGGCGCTCCGCAGCCCGGACAGGTTTCACCGCCTTTCACCGCGCCCGGCCCGGGCTCGTGGTGCTTCCCTAGCGCGCGACCCACGCTAGGGGCGGGATTCCCGCCGATGCGAGTGCCGCAAACGTCACAATAGTCATCGCTAGCCGAGTCGTGACCCTCCGGACATGCCACCATCGCTACCCGCCCTTTGACCCGCAGATTCCTTCAAGCCCCAATGTGGGCAGAATATGCGGTCTGCACGCATGACACTTGGTCTTTGACCGACGCCGAAACGAAGGCTCAGGTGAGCGGACGGGCCGTAGGCGCGATCGGGGCTGGCAGGGCGGCCGATTCCCGGTCGCCGCACAGGTACCGGTCGACGGCCGCGGCAGCGCTGCGCCCCTCGGCGATGGCCCAGACGATCAGCGACTGGCCGCGGCCCATGTCCCCGGCCGCGAAAACGCCCGGCACCGAGGTCGCGTACGAGCCGTCGCGGGCGACGTTACCCCGCTGGTCGAACTCGACGCCGAGGTCGGCGAGCAACCCGGGCCGTTCGGCGCCGGTAAAGCCCATGGCCATCAGCACCAGGTCACAAGGCAGCTCGCGCTCGGTACCCGGCACCGGGTCGAACCCGGCCGCCTCGGCCAGCTGCAGCGCCCGCACCCGGCCCGCGGAATCGCCCAGGAACTCAAGCGTGGTCACCGCGTAGGTTCGCTCGCCGCCTTCCTCGTGCGCGCTCGAGACCCGGTAGATCATCGGGTACGTGGGCCACGGCTGGTGGCCTGGCCTGGCCGCGGGCGGCCGGGGCAGGATCTCGAGCTGGGTCACCGAGGCCGCGCCCTGCCGGTGCGCGGTGCCCAGGCAGTCCGCGCCGGTGTCGCCGCCGCCGAGGATGACCACGTGCCGGCCGCGGGCGCTGATGGCCGGGTCCGCCGGCGCACCAGGGTTAGCCGCGACGGCGCGGTTGGAGAGCGGCAGGTACTCCATGGCCTGGTGGATGCCGTCCAGCTCACGCCCGGCGAGCGGCAGGTCGCGCGGCACCCGGGCACCGCCGCACAGCACGATCGCGTCGTAGGAGGAACGCAGGTTCCCGGCGGTGATGCCGGCGCCGGCCTCGACACCGCAGCGGAACTCGGTGCCCTCGGCCCGCATCTGATCGAGCCGGCGGTCCAGGTGCCGCTTTTCCATCTTGAACTCGGGGATGCCGTACCGCAGCAGGCCGCCGGGCGCGTCGTCACGCTCGAAGACGGTTACGGCGTGCCCGGCGCGCGTCAGCTGCTGGGCGGCCGCCAGCCCGGCCGGACCGGAGCCGATCACCGCGGCCTTCTGCCCCGTCAGGGCCGCCGGGGGCATCGGCACCACCCAGCCGGACGCGAACGCCCGGTCGATGATCTCCACCTCGACCTGCTTGATCGTGACGGGGTCGGCGTTGATCCCGAGCACACAGGCGGCTTCGCACGGCGCTGGGCAAAGCCGCCCGGTGAACTCAGGAAAGTTGTTGGTCGCGTGCAGCCGGTCGGCGGCGTCCTGCCAGTCGTGCCGCCAGACCAGGTCGTTCCACTCAGGGATCAGGTTGCCCAGCGGGCAGCCGTTGTGGCAGAACGGGATGCCGCAGTCCATGCACCGGCCCGCCTGCCGCTCCAGGCGGCTCGCCGGGAACTGCTCGTACACCTCGCGCCAGTCCCGCAGCCGCAGGTCGACAGGGCGCCGGACCGGGGTCTCGCGGGGCGTGGTCAAGAAACCCTTCGGGTCAGCCATAACCGTCCCCCTCACCCGTGCGCCGCGGCCATGACGGCCTCGTTGACGTCGCGGCCCTCGCGCTCAGCCTGCGAGGCGGCGGACAGCACCCGCTTGTAGTCCTTCGGCATGACCTTGGTGAACCGGCCGGGATCCCAGTCCGCGAGCAGCCTGGCCGCGACGGCGGAGCCAGTCTCCGCGTGATGGCGCTCCACTACCTCGCGCAGGAACTTGCCCTCGCTGTGATCACCAGCCTCCTCAGGATCCACCCGGTCCAGGTCGACCATCTCCATGTTCACCCGGATCTCGGGCAGGTCAAGCACGTAGGCGATGCCGCCGGACATGCCCGCCGCGAAGTTCCGGCCGACCGGGCCGAGGATCACCGCCCGGCCGCCGGTCATGTACTCGCAGCCGTGGTCGCCGGTGCCCTCGGCCACCGCGAGCGCGCCGGAGTTCCGCACGCAGAACCGCTCACCCACGATGCCGCGCAGGAAGATCTCGCCGCCCGTGGCACCGTAGCCGATCACGTTGCCCGCGATGACCTCATCTTCTGCGGTGAACGCGGCCTCCGCGGGAGGCCTCACGATGAGCCGCCCGCCGGACAGCCCCTTGCCCAGGTAGTCGTTGGCGTCGCCTTCGAGGCGCAGCGTGACGCCATGCGGCAGGAAGGCGCCGAACGACTGGCCGGCCGAGCCGCGGAACGAGATGTCGATCGTGTTCTCCGGCAGCCCCTCCCCGCCCCAGCGCCTGGTCACCTCGTAGCCGAGCATGGTGCCCACGGTCCGGTTGACGTTCCTGATCGGCAGCTCGAGCCGGACCGGGCGGCCCTCTTCCAGCGCACCCTCGGCGAGCTGGATGAGCGTGTGGTCCAGCGCCTTGTCCAGGCCGTGGTCCTGGCTCTGCTTACAGGTCAGGGCGGCGCCCTCGGGCAGCGGGGGTACATAAAGCACGCGAGAAAGGTCGAGCCCGGAGGCCTTCCAGTGCTCCACCGCCAGCGCGGCGTCGAGCAGGTCCACCCGGCCGATGATCTCCTCCAGGCGGCGGAAGCCGAGCCGGGCCAGGTACTCCCTGACCTCTTCCGCGATGAACTCGAAGAAGTTCACCACGAACTCGGGCCGACCGGTGAACCTGGCCCGCAGCTCGGGGTTCTGGGTGGCCACGCCGACCGGGCACGTGTCCAGGTGGCAGACCCGCATCATCACGCAGCCCGACACGACCAGCGGCGCGCTGGCGAAGCCGAACTCCTCGGCGCCGAGCAGCGCGGCGATGATCACGTCCCGGCCGGTCTTGAGCTGGCCGTCGGCCTGCACGACGATCCGGTCCCGCAGCTTGTTGCGCAGCAGCGTCTGCTGGGTCTCGGCCAGGCCGAGCTCCCACGGCGCGCCCGCGTGCTTGAGCGACGTCAGCGGGGCCGCGCCGGTGCCGCCGTCGTGCCCGCTGATCAGGACCACGTCGGCGTGCGCCTTGGACACGCCGGCCGCCACCGTGCCCACCCCGACCTCGGACACCAGCTTGACGTGCACCCGGGCCGCCGGGTTGGCGTTCTTCAGGTCGTGGATGAGCTGGGCTAGGTCCTCGATCGAGTAGATGTCGTGGTGCGGCGGCGGCGAGATCAGGCCGACCCCTGGCATCGAGTGGCGCACTTTGGCGATCACCGCGTCGACCTTGTGGCCCGGCAATTGCCCGCCTTCGCCGGGCTTGGCGCCCTGCGCCATCTTGATCTGGATCATATCGGCGTTGACCAGATATTCCGTGGTCACGCCGAAGCGGCCCGAAGCGACCTGCTTGATCGCCGAACGCGTCGAGTCGCCGTTCGCCAGGCGCTTGAACCGCTCGGGCTCTTCGCCGCCCTCGCCGGTGTTCGACTTGCCGCCGATGCGGTTCATCGCGATCGCCAGCGTGGTGTGCGCCTCGCGCGAGATCGAGCCGAACGACATGGCGCCGGTCGCGAAACGCTTGACGATCGAGACGGCGGGCTCCACCTCGGCGAGCGGCGCGGGCTGGCGGCCGTCCTCCTCGGCGTCGCGCAGACGGAACAGGCCGCGAATGGTCAACAGGTGTTCGCTCTGCTCGTTGAGCAGCTTGGCGTAGGCTTGGTACTTGTCCCCGGCCTTTCCGCGCACCGCGTGTTGCAGCAACGCGACGGTTTGCGGCGTCCAGCAGTGGGCCTCGCCGCGCAGGCGAAAGGCGTACTCGCCGCCGACGTCCAGCGTCGTGCGCAACACCGGAGACTCGCCGAAAGCCTCGGCGTGGCGCCGCGCCGTTTCTTCGGCGATATCGCAAAGCCCAGCGCCTTCGATCCGCGTCGCCGTGCCGAAGAAGAACTTGTCGACGAAGGCCTTCGACAAGCCGACCGCGTCGAAAATCTGCGCGCCGCAATAGGACTGGTAGGTCGAAATGCCCATCTTCGACATGACCTTGAGCAGGCCCTTGTCGATCGCCTTGATGTAGCGCTTGACGAATTCGTGAGCGTCGACTTCCTCGGGCAGATCCTTGGCCATCGCGGTCAGCGTCTCGAAGGCGAGATAAGGATTGATCGCCTCCGCGCCGTAACCCGCCAGGCAGGCGAAGTGGTGAACTTCGCGCGCTTCGCCGGTCTGGACGACGAGGCCGACCGCTGTGCGCAGCCCCTTGCGGATGAGGTGGTGATGCACCGCGGCGGTGGCGAGCAGGGCTGGGATCGGAATGCGGTCCGGTCCGACCATCCGGTCGGAGAGGGTGATGATGTTGTAGCGGCCGAGCACCGCCGCTTCGGCGCGTTCGCAAAGGCGCTGCAGCGCCTCCTCCATCCCCGCGGCGCCCCGCTCGACGGCGTAGGTGATGTCGAGCGTCTTGGTGTCGAAGGAATCCTCGAAATGACCGATGCAGCGGATCTTCTCCAGATCCTCGTTGGTCAGGATCGGCTGTCGCACCTCCAGGCGCTTGCGCTTGGCGTTGCCGGCCAGATCGAACAGGTTCGGCCGCGGCCCGATGAACGAGACCAGGCTCATGACGAGCTCCTCGCGGATCGGGTCGATCGGCGGGTTGGTCACCTGCGCGAAGTTTTGCTTGAAGTAGGTGTAGAGCAGCTTCGACTTGTCTGACAGCGCCGAGATCGGCGTGTCGGCGCCCATCGAGCCGACCGGCTCCTGGCCGGTCGTCGCCATCGGCGAGAGCAGAAACGCGAGATCTTCCTGGGAATAGCCGAAGGCCTGCTGGCGATCGAGCAGCGAAACGTCGGTGCGGGAGGCGCGCGGCTCGACCGGGTTGAGCTCCTCGAGCACGATTTGGGTCTTTTTCAGCCACTGCCGGTAGGGATTGGCGCGCGACAGCGTCTGCTTGAGCTCGTCGTCGGAGACGATGCGATGCTCGCTCAAGTCGACCAGCAGCATCTTGCCGGGCTGCAAGCGCCACTTGGCGACGATGGTTTCCTCGGGAACGGGCAGCACGCCCATTTCGGACGCGAGCACGAAGAGGCCGTCGTCGGTGACGAAATAGCGGGCGGGCCTTAGGCCGTTGCGGTCGAGCGTGGCGCCGATCTGGCGTCCGTCGGTGAAGGCCATGGCGGCCGGGCCGTCCCACGGCTCCATCAGCGCCGCGTGATATTCGTAGAAAGCGCGCCGCTCCTCGTCCATCAGCGGATTGCCGGCCCAGGCCTCCGGGATCAGCATCATCATCGCGTGGGCGAGCGAATAGCCGCCGCGCACCAGGAATTCCAGCGCGTTGTCGAAGCAGGCGGTGTCCGATTGGCCTTCGTAGGAGATCGGCCACAGCTTCGAGATGTCGTTGCCGAACAATTCCGAGTCGACGCTGGCCTGACGCGCCGCCATCCAATTGACGTTGCCGCGCAGCGTGTTGATCTCGCCGTTATGGGCGACCATGCGATAGGGATGCGCGAGCCGCCAGGACGGGAAGGTGTTGGTGGCGAAGCGCTGATGCACCAGGGCGAGCGCTGTCTCGAAACGCGGATCGAGCAGGTCCTTGTAATAGGGCGCGAGTTGGCGAACCAGCACCATGCCCTTGTAGACGATGGTGCGGCACGACAGCGAGACGGGATAATATTCGGCCAAGCGCTCGCCGCCGGCCGCGTAGACGCGACTGGAGACGACCTTGCGCAGGATGAACAGCTTGAGCTCGAAAGCGTCTTCGTCGACGATGTTCGCACGGCGGCCGATGAAGATTTGCCGCTGAACGGGCTCGACCGCCTTCACCCGCTCGCCCAGGCCCGAATTGTCGACGGGAATGTCGCGCCAGCCGATGACGGTTTGCCCTTCGGCGACGACGGCTTCCTCGACGATCGCCTCGACTTCGGCGCGTGCCGCCGCGTCGCGCGGCATGAAGAATTGTCCGATTGCGTAATGGCCGGGCTCGGGCAACTTCAGGCCGAGCTTTTCGCATTCGAGCGCGAAGAAGGCGTGCGGAATTTGCGTCAATACGCCGCATCCGTCGCCGAGCATCGCGTCGGCGCCGACGGCGCCGCGATGATCGAGATTGATCAGGATCTGCAGGCCCTTCTGCAGGATGTCGTGCGACTTGCGGCCGTTCATGTCGACCACGACGCCGACGCCGCACGAATCGTGCTCGTTCGCGGGATCGTAAAGACCCTGCGCGCGCGGCGTCGACGGATCGGCGCCGCGCGCGGCGGGGGCGCTCGAAACGCCGAGCGCGTCGCGGCTGTGTCGGAATTGCTGGGCCCTGGCGTTCATCTCTCCACTCCCCGCACGGTCGCGCTCCAATCCGACCGTCGTTTGTCAACTATTTGCAGGTATTTGCTGGCGTCAATTGGACAAGGCGGCTGCGAATGCGTGACAGCCGTGGCGGCTTTACGCGGCGGTTTTTTTTCGGTCCGTTTTGACCGGTGCGTCCGACATCGCCCTTCGCCTCGCGTCGCTCAGACCGGCAAATGGTCAGCACGACTGTCCTATCTTGCAGACCTTGCCAGAAACGTTCGAGGGATACAAGACGCGGCGGCGCATCTCCGCGAGTTTTTTTGGAAATGCCGGCCGACTTCGGAGATTGCAAAAAACTCCCGGGATGGGCATGAAGTCCGGTCGCGGCGCCGCCGCCGCACGAGGCCAAGGCGAATGAACTTTGCAAGCGATAACGGCGCGGGCGTGGCGCCGGAAATTCTCGAGGCGATCGCGCAATCGAGCCGTGTCGGCGCGCCCGCCTACGGCGCCGACGATTACACCGCGCGCGCCCTGGCGAGGCTCGACGAAATTTTCGAGCGTCGCGTCGCCGCCTTTCTCGTCGCCACCGGCACCGCCGCCAACGCCCTCGCGCTCGGCGCGCTGATCCGCCCGTGGGAGACCGTCTTCTGCCACGAGGAGGCGCATGTCCAAGAGGACGAATGCGGCGCGCCGGAATTCTTCACCGCGGGAGGAAAGCTCGTGGGCATCCCCGGCGCCGCCGGCAAGATAACCCCCGAGGCGCTGCGCGAAACGCTGGATCGGTTTCCGCGCGGGCAGGTCAAGACGACGCAGCCGGGCGCGCTGTCGCTCAGTCAGGCGAGCGAGGCGGGCACGATCTACCGGCCCGAGGAAGTCGCTGCGCTCGCCTCGATCGCGCACGAGGCGGGCCTCGCCGTGCACATGGACGGCGCGCGCTTCGCCAACGCGCTCGTCTCGGCCGGCGTCTCAGCGGCCGCGATGACTTGGCGGGCCGGCGTCGACGCGCTTTCGTTCGGCGCGACGAAGAACGGATCGCTCGCCTGCGAGGCGGTGATCTTCTTCGATCCGGACACAGCCGCCGGCTTCGCCTATCAGCGCAAGCGCGCCGGGCAAACGCTGTCCAAGGGGCGGTTCCTCGGCGCGCAGATGGAGGCCTATCTGAAGGACGGACTCTGGTTCGAACTGGCGCGGCGCGCCAACGCCGCCGCCACCCGGCTTTCGCAGGGGCTCGTCTATGCGCCCGGCGTGCGGCTGGCGTGGCCGACCGAGGCGAACGAAGTCTTCGTCATCGCGCCGATGGAACTCGCCTCGACATGGCGCGCCGCCGGCGCGCAATTCCACGAGTGGACCTCACGCTCGATCGCGCCCGAACGGGCGCCGCGCGCGGGGGAGACGATGGTGCGGCTGGTTACGTCGTTCGAAACGCGCGATCGCGACGTTGACGCGCTGATCGGCATGGCGACCGCGCCGCACCGCCGCCGCAATTCTTAGCGAAGAGTGGCGAGGCTCGGCCGGGGAACGGGTACGGGAGTTCGGGAGCATGATCGACAGTCATAGCGCCGCGCGCATGCCGAGGCGTTTCGCGCATTTCGCGGCGGCCGCCGCGATCCTCATTGCCCTGTCGCCCGCGGCGAAGGCGCAGGGCCTGTTTTCGTTCTTCGGCGGCGGTCCGTCGCCTTACGACATCGAGCGCCAGCTCGACGCCGGCGGCTACACGCTGACCGGTCCGATGATCCGTCGCGGCGACGTCTATGTCGCCGACGTCGTGATCGGGCGGAACGATTTCGAGCGTCTGATGATCGACGTCGACACCGGGCGGATCGTCGAGCGGTTTCGCGTTCGCTCGCCGCATTGGCGCGCCGCCGATCAGGGCGATTGGAGCCAAGGGGAACCCGATTCCTGGGGTTCGTCCGCGCCCCGGCCGCCGGTTGGCCTCGATGTTCGCGACACGCGCGCAGGGCCGCCCGAGTGGAGCCGCAGCCAAATCGTCCGCGGCGAAGACGCCGCGAAGCCGCCCGATCAGATCAAGAAGCCCAAACCCAAGTCGCCCGACGCCAAGCGCACGAGCGCGCCGCCCGCCGCCGTCGCCAAGGCGACCAATCCGCCGGCCTCCGAAAAGCCTGCCGAACCCGCCGCCACGCCGGCGGTCGTGACGCCGCCGGTCGCGACGCCGGCGAGCCCGCCCCCGCCGTCTCCCGCCGCCAAGGCCGACGCCCCGGCGAGCGTCGTGGCGGCGAAATCGCCGCCGCCGGCCGAAACGCCGGACGCGCCGCCGCCGAGCAAGAAGCCGAAGGCGGTGAACGATCTGCCGGTGACGCCGCTGGATTGAACGAAAAAGGGCGTCCCTCGCGGGGCGCCCTTCGCGTCTTCCTTCTTTACCTCGGCGCGGCCGCCGGGCGGCGTCACGCGGCCTGCTTGGCCTGCGGGGCGACGTCGATCGTCTTGCCGACGGTCTGGATCGCGATCGTGCGCGGCTTCTGGGCTTCCGGAACTTCGCGCACGAGGTCGATGTGCAGCAATCCGTTCTCGCAACTCGCGCGCGTCGCGCTCACATGATCGGCCAGGTGGAACCGGCGCTCGAAGGCGCGCGCGGCGATGCCCTGATAGAGCATATCGCGCTTTTCCTCGCCGTTCTTTTGCTGCGCGTCCTTGGCCCCGCGCACGGTCAGCGTGCTCTCGCGGGTTTCGACCGTCAATTCGTTTTCGGCGAAGCCGGCGACCGCAAGCGTGATGCGATAGGCGTTCTCGCCCGTCCGTTCGATGTTGTAGGGCGGATAGGCAGGCGCGTTGGACTCGAGCCCGGCGCTCTTGTCGAGCAGCGCCAGCAACCGGTCGAAGCCGATCGTGGACCGGTAGAAAGGCGAAAAATCATAGTTCAGCATGACCACATCCTCCTTTTGAAGCGATATGAGCGCCCGCGCCCCGGATTGGCGGCGCGGACGACAGACGCGTCCCCGAAAGGCCCGCGTCGATTTCAATTTGGTGACGCTCAAACGCCGCGCAAGGGGGGAAGCGGCCGCCGACGCCGCAAAAATGCGCGGTTCGACGGATACCGGGCGCCATTGCGCGTCGCCCGGTCGCTCGGTATATCCGGTGCGCCGATCAGTGGACCCGCGCCGGAAAAAAGGACCGAATCATGAAACGCGCTCTTTCGCGGATGGCGATCGCCCTCGTCGCGCTCGGCGTCGCCTTTGCCGCGCACGCAGGATCGGGGAGCCAGGAGGACGACAAGCCGCCGACGCCTCTGCCGCCGCAGCAGAAGAATTTTCCGCTCGACCAGACCTGGTCGCTACGGGAGCTCAACGGCAAGCCGGTCGACGCCACCCTCGACGTCAGCCTCAAGATCGACAGCGCAATGCGCGGCTCCGGCTTCACCGGCTGCAACTCGTGGTCGGCGACGATGTATCCCGTCAAGGACCAGCACCTGCTCGTCGGCCCCTACGCGCTGACCAAGAAGAAATGCGACAAGGATGTGATGGCGATCGAGTTCGGCTTCCTCTCGGCGCTGCTGGCGGCGCCGTCCTGGGATCTCGTCAACGGCGATCTCGTGATCAAGGGGGCGCGCGGCGAACTGCGGATGGTCCGCTCGCTTTGAGCGGACTGGGGGCGGCGCGTTTCACTCCGCCGCCGCGATCGTCGCTGGCGCGCCGACGTGCGGCGTCAGCGCGATGCGCCGCTTGTGGAAAGCGGCGAGGGTTGCGCGATGGCCGATCGAGACGAGGGTCGTCTTGGGCAGCGTTTGCGCGACGGCGCGATAGACCTGGCTTTCGCTCGCCTCGTCGAGCGCCGAGGTCGCTTCGTCGAGGAAGAGCCAGTCGGGCGCCGCGAGCAGCGCGCGGGCGATGGCGAGCCGTTGCTGCTCGCCGCCCGAGAGACGCATCTGCCAATTGTCGACGTCGTCGAGCCGGTCGACGAACGCGGGCAGGCCGACCTTGACCAGAGCGTCGCGAATCGCCTCGTCGGAGTAGGCCGTCGCCGCAGCGGGGTAGGCGATCGCTTCGCGCAGCGAACCCATCGGGATGTAGGGTCGCTGCGGCAGCAGCATCAGCTTCGCATAGCGCGGTTGATGAATTTCGCCCTGGCCGAACGGCCAAATGCCGGCGATGGCGCGGAAAAGGGTCGACTTGCCGACGCCCGAGGGGCCGACGACCAAGGTGGGCTCTTGCGGCACGAGGATCAGATCGCCGATGCGCGCCAGCTTGGTCCCGTCGGGCAGGTCGACGGCAAGGTCGGGAATGGCGATTTCGGCTCCGGGCGACGGCGTGGCGCGAATGCCCGCAGTTTGCGATCGCAGCGCGAGGGTGCGGGCGAACGCCGCGTCGAACGAGGCCAAGCGATCCAGGGTCGATTTGAAGTCGGCGAGGCCGACGTATTGATTGACGAAGAAATTCATCGCTGCGTTGACGTTGCCGAAGGCGTCGGCGGTCTGCGAAAGCTGTCCTAGCGATATCTTGCCGAGATAGTAGAACGGCGCAGATATGACATAGGGAATGATGACGGAAATCTGATTGTAGGCCTGGTTGAAGGCGAGAAGCCATTTCCTCACGCCGATGATTCGATAGTAGTTGTCGAAGACCTTCTCGAAACGATTGGTGGCGGCGGATATTTCACTATTCTCGCCGCGAAGCAGCGCGATCTGCTCGCTGTATTCGCGAATTCTGGTTAGACCGAAGCGGAAATCCGCTTCGACGGCCTGCTGCGTGAAATACAGTTTCGACAGCCGCCCGCCGATTACCTGGGTTATGTATGTAGCGGCGCAAGCGTAGAGGAAAGCGACCCAGAACAGCAGCCCGGGCGCCTCACGGTCGATGTACGGCAACTTGAAGCCGTTGGAAAGACTCCACAAGATTATCGAGAACGAGACGAAATTCGTCGACGACTGAATGACTTGGATCGTATAGTTGTAGATGCCGACGTTGCCGGAGACGATGCCGGTGCCGCCGCCGTTGATGAAACTGCCGACGTCCTGCGAAATGCGCTGATCGGGGTTGTCGGCGAGATCCGAGGCGAACATCAGTTTGTAGTGCATCGAATTGAGGAGCCAGCGCGTCGTATACGACACGGTCATCCAGCGTCGCCATTGCAGCACGAACAGCGAGGCGACGTAAAATTCGATCACCAGCGCCAACACCAGGATCAACGCGACGGGCGTGAAGACCGCCAGCAACTGGTGCCAGAAGGCGGCGCGATGGATCGCGTCGGGCACCTGGAGGGCGTTGCCGAAGTCGGCCTGGAAGAAATTCAGCCGAACGGTCAGCGCGACCTCGAACTGGTTGATGAGAATGAGGAAGACGATGCAGGCCTTGGCGTAGCCGGCCTGGCTGGCGACGAAGCGGGGGAACGGCCAGATGCGCAGCGGCAGGGGGGTCCGCGCCTCGAAGAAGGGGTCGGCGATCGACATCATCCGGCGAACCAGCGGAATGTGCGAGACGCCGAAGATGGCGATGCCGAAGAGGGCCGTCGCCAGCGGCAGGTAGCTCGGCAGGGAATATTCCTTGTAGGCCTCGGGCCAATAGCCGGTCTCGGCGACGAGATAGGCGAACCCGAAGACGATCGTCTCGACGCCGAACAATCCCTTGAAGATCTTCAGGAACGACGAAAGCTCGGTCGAGCGGAAGGTTGTGACGGCGCTGGCCGCCGCAGCGGCGGCGATGACGAAGGTCAACGCGCTGGGCGCCGCGAGCCCGAGGGCGAACGCTATGAGCGCGAAGACGGCGACGGCGAGGCTCAAGGTTCGCATGGAGTGCGGGTCTTTCGCGTTGGATGGCGTTCGGCGGTCGCGCCCGCACTATCAGACCGGGCGGAGCAAAAGAAGGCTGCGCTCGCCGCTTCGACGTGAAATCTTCGTAACCCGCCCGCCGCGCGCCCGATTGCGCCCGCCAACAAAAAGGGCGGCCGAAGCCGCCCTTTCCGATGACTTGTGCGTCGGACCTTAGAAGTCCATGCCGCCCATGCCGCCGCCGCCGCCGCCCATCGGCATCGCCGGCTTGTCCTTCGGCACTTCGGCGACCATCGCCTCGGTGGTGATGAGGAGGCCGGCGACCGAGGCCGCATCCTGCAAGGCGGTGCGAACGACCTTCGCCGGATCGGCGATGCCTGTCTCGATCATGTCGACATAGGTTTCGGTCTGGGCGTTGAAGCCGAAAGTCTGCGACTTGTTCTCGAGCACCTTGCCGACCACGATCGAGCCCTCGACGCCGGCGTTTTCGGCGATCTGGCGGATCGGCGACTCCAGCGCTTTCAGCACGATCTTGATTCCGGCCTGCTCGTCGGCGTTCTCGCTCTTGAGCTTGCTGACAGCCGCCTTGGCGCGAAGCAGCGCAACGCCGCC
>JBKQQQ010000673.1:0-8806 GCA_052144275.1 Streptosporangiaceae bacterium | reverse complement strand
CTGCTCCTAAAGCAGCAGAGGGCTCACGCAAATAAGCGGCCCACTGGGGGTCGCCGTCGTGATGAGCGCCCACGAGCCTCCAGTGGGCGCCGCGTGGTACTACTGGCGGCACCGCCAGCGTCCAGCCGAGTTCCTCGAGCAGCCGGTCAGCCTTTTGGTGGTTGCAGATGGTGCAGGACGCCACGCAGTTTTCCCAGACGTGCTGGCCGCCCCGGCTGCGCGGGATCACGTGGTCGATGGTCTCCGCGCGGCGGCCGCAGTAGGCGCACCGGTAGTTGTCCCGGCGCATCAGCGCCGCCCTGGTCAGCGGCACCCGGTTGCGGTAAGGAACGCGAACGTAGCGGCTCAGCCGGATCACCGACGGCGTCACGAGGGCGACCGTCGCGGCGTGCAGGACCGCCCCTGCGGCGTCGTGGTGGACAACCTCGGCCTTGCCGCCGAGCACGAGGCACACGGCTCTGCGGAGACCGACAGTAGTCAGCGGTTCATACGTCACGTTGAGCAGCAGCACTCGTCGCACCGCACCTCCCGCTGGCGTCGGCCTGCTATCTGAACCTCATGCTCCCAGTGTGTCCCCTGGTACGCGCATCCGCCACCACATAAGCGTACAAGGTGACCGAGACCATAGAGTGCGGGCATGAGCGAGTTCGGGTACCCGCAGGCACGCAGGCTCGACCTGACTGAGGACATCGGCGGGCATCAGGTTAGTGACCCCTACCGCTGGCTGGAGGACGACTCGAGCGGCGAGCGGGCCGGCTGGCTGGCGGCGCAGGCTGAGCTGTTCGGCTCGTACCGGGAGGAACAACTGCCCGGCCGGGGTCGGCTGGCCGACCGGGTGCGCGAGCTGCTGAGCACCGGTTACGTGGGGACGCCGGTCTGGCGGGGCGAGCGCTGCTTCTTCACCCGGCGCGACCCTGATCACGAGCACGGGGTGCTCTGCACCCAGCTGGCCGACGGACCGGTTGAGGTGCTCGTCGACCCGATGGCCATCGACCCGTCCGGGCTGACCACGCTGGACGCCTGGCAGCCCGACAAGGAGGGACGGCTGCTGGCCTACCAGCTGTCCGAAGGCGGCGACGAGGAGTCCCTGCTCCGGGTGATCGACGTCACCACCAGTTCCCTGGTGGACGGACCGATCGACCGCTGCCGGTACTCCAACGTGGCCTGGCTGCCGGGCGGAAAGGCTTTCTACTACACCCGCCGGCTGCCGGCCGACGCCGTGCCGGACGGGGAGAGCCAGTACCACCGGCGGGTCTACCTGCACCAGATCGGCACCCCCGCCGACTCCGACGTGCTCGTCTTCGGCACCGGACGGGACAAGACCGACTACTACAACGTCTCGGTCAGCCGGGACGGGCGGTGGCTGGCCATCGGTGCTTCCCGGGGCACCGCGCCGCGCAACGATCTGTGGATCGCCGACCTGTCCGAGTCCGACCCCGCCTCGCCCGACCTGCGCGTGATCCAGGAGGGACTCGACGCGCAGACCAGCGTCTGGGTCGGCCGGGACGGGCGCCTGTTCGTGTTCACCGACTCCGGCGCGCCCCGGGGCCGCATCGCCGTGACCGACCCGGCCCACCCCGGCCCGGCGACCTGGCAGGACCTGATCGGCCAGGATCCCGAGGCGGTGCTGCGCGGGTACGCGGTCCTGGACGGCGCCGAGCTCGGCCGTCCCGTCCTGCTGGCCAGCTGGGCCAGGCACGCGCTCAGCGAGATCACCGTGCACGACCTGGCGACCGGCGAGCGAGTGGGCCAGGTGCCGCTGCCCGGCCTGGGCACCGTCGGCGGGATAAGCGAGCGGCCCGAGGGCGGGCACGAGGGCTGGTTCGTGTACACCGACTACACGACGTCTTCGGTGGTGCTGCGGTTCGACGCGCGCGACGCCTCGGTGACCACCTGGGCCACGGCACCGGGCAGCGTCGCGGTCCCGGCCGTGACGGCGCGGCAGGTGACGTACCGGTCCAAGGACGGGACCGCGGTGCGGATGCTCGTTATCAGCGGCGACGACAGCCCGGCCGGTCCCCGCCCGGCGATCCTGTACGGGTACGGCGGCTTCGACATCAGCCTCACGCCCGCGTACTCGCCGAACGTCCTGGCCTGGGTGTCGGCGGGCGGCGTGTACGCGATCGCCAACCTGCGCGGCGGCAGCGAGGAGGGCGAGGAATGGCACCGGGCCGGGATGCTGGACCGCAAGCAGAACGTCTTCGACGACTTCCACGCCGCGGCGGAGGCGCTGATCCGCGACGGGTGGACCACGCCGGACCAGCTGGCCATCTCGGGCGGGTCGAACGGCGGGCTGCTGGTCGGCGCGGCGCTGACGCAGCGGCCCGAGCTGTACGCCGCCGTCGTCTGCTCCGCGCCGCTGCTCGACATGGTGCGCTACGAGCGGTTCGGGCTCGGCCAGACCTGGAACGTCGAGTACGGCACCGCGGCCGACCCCGAGCAGCTCGGCTGGCTGTTGTCGTACTCGCCCTACCACCACGTGGTGCCGGGAACGGCGTATCCGGCCGTGCTGTTCACCGTGTTCACCAGCGACACCCGGGTCGACCCGGTGCACGCGTACAAGATGTGCGCCGCGCTGCAGCACGCCACTTCGTCCGACCCGGGGCGGAATTCTGGGGCGGTACTCCTGCGCGCCGAGGGCCAGGTGGGGCACGGGGCGCGCGCGGTGAGCCGGACGGCGGAGCTGGCCGGGGACACGCTGGCGTTCGCCGCGCGTCACACTGGCCTCACGGTCTGAAGAACGACCCGGGGGTCTGGCCCGTCTCGCGGCGGAACGCGGCCACGAACGCGCTCGGGGTGTCGTAGCCGACCCGGCCCGCCACCCGGCTGACTGGCTCGCCGGCCGCGAGCATGGACAGCGCCGCCTGCAGCCGCAGCAGGGTCCGCCAGCGGCCGAACGGCACGCCCGCCTCCGCCGCGAACGCGCGGGCCAGCGTCCGCTCGCTCGCGCCCACCGCCCGGCCCCAGTCCCGCAGCGTGCGCCGGTCCGCGGGGTCGGCCCGCAGCGCCTCGGCCACCTGCCGGGCGGTCGGCGTAGACGGCAGCCGGACCTGGATCGTGGTCACCGGCACCGGGGTCAGCAGGTCGGCGAGCAGGACCTCGGCGTGCGCGCGGTGGCCGGCGGGCAGGCCCGGCTCGCCGAGGTACCCGATCAGCTCGGCCAGCAGCGGGCTGGCCACGACCGGGGTCGGATCGGTCCAGGTGACCGGGGAGAGCTCGGGCCTGATGTACAGCGAGCGCATGGTGGCGCGGCCATCGGCGGCGGTCTCGTGCGGCAGCCCGGCCGGGATCCACAGCGCCCGCGTGGGCGGCAGCACCCAGGTCGCCTCGCCGGTCAGCACGGTGAGCACCCCGCTCGCCGCCCAGGCCAGCTGGTGGTCTTCGTGGGTGTGCCAGTCGAAGCGGGTGCCCGCGGGCATGGGGAACGTCGCCAGGAAGACGGCCGCCCCGGTGTCTTTGCCATCGGCATCCTGTCCGGCTCGCGACACAACATGGCAGCTTACGCCCTATCTCCCCGGGCGCCCGGGGCCTAGCGTCGGTCGCGTGAACTCCAACCATGCGAAGCTGATGCCGAGCCCCGAGTGGGCCGCGCACATCCAGGACGAGGTACTGCCGCAGGCGAGGGCGGGCGTCGAGCTCGGCGCCGACCTGCTCGAGTTGGGACCGGGGCCGGGCGCGGCCACCGACTGGCTGCGGCGCCGGGTCAGCCGGCTGGTCGCGGTCGAGCAGGAGGACGAGGCCGCCGCCCTGCTGGCGGCCAGGTTCGCCGGGACCAACGTCGAGGTGGTGGCCGGCGACGCGGCCGCGCTCGGTTACCCGGACGCCTCCTTCGACACCGTCGTCTCGTGCACGATGCTGCACCACGTGCCCACTCGCGCGCTGCAGGACAAGGTGCTCGCCGAGGCGTTCCGGGTGCTTCGGCCGGGCGGCGCGTTCCTCGGCTCGGACAGCCTGCCCAGCGACAGCCTGCACCGCTTCCACGAGGGGGACGTCTACAACCCGGTCGAGCCGGCCGCGTTCCTGACCCGGCTGCAGACCACCGGCTTCACCGCGATCACCCTGCGGGTCGGGCACAACCTGATCTTCACCGCACGCAAGGAGAATCCGTCGTGAACGACACCATCGCGCTGCGCAGCGCTCAACTACGCAGGGCGGTCACGGGCCTGCTGAGCTTCGCCGCCGCCGAGGAGACCGAACTGCTCGCCGCGGCCGCGTTGCGCCCGGACGATGACCGGGGCAGCCCGGACAGATGGGCCGCCGTACCCGTGGTGGCGCACAATAACGAGTTCAAAGGCCAGCAGGCCGAACGGATCTCGGCCATCCGGTCAGGCCAGGTACCTCGGGCCTATGGCGAGGTCGATCATTCCTCGGCCGAGGTCTACCAGGGTTACCTGGCCCAGCCGCCGGACGCTGTCCTGGCCGGATGCCGCCGGATCAGCGCGCAGCTGATCGACGGCACCTGGGCGCTGCCGGACGAGGACCTGCTCGACCCGGCACGCCACCCCTGGCTGAACGGGCGCCTGCTGTGGCTGCAGATCGTCGTCCGCGGCTTCTGGCACCCCACCGGGCACCTCGGTGACTACTACCTGGCCCACGGCCAGCCCGGGCGGGCCGTCGCGCTGCAGGCTCAGGGCCTGGCCACGGCCCGTTACCTGGACGCGCCCGCCGCCGCGGCGGGCATGGCGGGCTACAGCCTGGCCTGCGCGCAGGCCCAGGCCGGCCAGCCGGAGCAGGCGGCCCGGACGCTGGCCGAGGCCATCGAGGCGAACCCCGACCTGCGGGCCAACGCCAGCCGGGATCGCGACCTCCGGGTGCTTCGGGAAGCTATCCCTTGAGGAGGAGCCCGCCGGTAGCCTCGCGTGGAGTCGCATCCGTAGGAAAGGACTGCTGTGCTCCACGCCACCGGCTTCGCCATTGCCCAGGTGCCCATTGGCCAGGTGCCCAGTGCCCAGGTGCAGGGCACGCTGACGGGCAACTGCGGCGACGACCCGGGGATCGCCTGCCGGCTCGCCTGGGACCTGACCCACAGCACGACCGCCGCCCAGCTCGTCAAGGTCTACCTGGCTGGGCCGGTCAGCCAGGCCGGCCGGATCGCGTTCGTCATCGTGCTCGCGCTGTTCGTCCGGATCATCTTGCACCGGCTGATCAACAAGATCACCGAACGCGCGGCGACGGCGTCACTGCCGGTCGCTCCCAACGGCCGGGTGCACAAGGCCGCCGTCGCCATCCACGCGACCGGTAACGAGCGGCGCGAGCAGCGCGCCCGGGCCCTAGGCTCGATCCTGCGCAGCGCGGTCTCGGTCATTGTGTTCGGCATCGCGGCCCTCACCATCCTCGGCATCCTCGGCTTCAACCTGGCCCCGCTGCTGGCCAGCACCGCCGTGCTCGGCGTGGCCCTCGGCTTCGGCGCGCAGAACCTGGTGCGTGACTACCTGGCGGGCCTGCTGATGCTGGTCGAGGACCACTACGGAGTCGGCGACACGATCAACGCCGGGGTCGCGACCGGCACGGTGGAGGCGATGACGCTGCTCACCACCCGGCTGCGGGATGTCAACGGCGTGGTCTGGCACATCAGGAACGGCACCATCGAGGCCGTGGGCAACGAGTCGCAGGGCTGGTCCCGCGCCGTCATCGACTACCCGATCCCCTACGGCGAGGACCTGGCCCGGATCCGCGCGCTGATGGAGCAGGCCGCGAACAGCCTGTACCGGGAGCGCGGCTGGAAGAAGCTGATGCTGGAGAAGCCCGAGGTGTGGGGCGCACAGGAGCTGTCAAGCAAGGAAGTGACCATGCGGCTGGTGGCCAAGACCACCCCGATGCGCCAGTGGGAGGTGGCCCGCGAGCTGCGGGCCCGGGTGAAAGCGGCACTGGACGCGGCCGGCGTCCAGCCCGCCGGCCCCGACACCATCGTGGTCTCGGCACCGCCCGCCATAGCGGCCCCCGCGGTCCCCCCAGGCACGCCGTCCGAGACCGAAGCGGCCGAGGCATCCGATCCGCTGGCCGTGACCGAAGCTTCCGATCCGCTGGCCATGACCGAAGCTTCCGATCCGCTCGCCGCCACCGAGCTCCCGGCGGACGACGCCGAGGGCGCGGTGCCCAGCACCCCGTAAGCTGTCACCCATGAGCCAGCCGGTCACCTTGTATGAGGCCGTGGGCGGCGAAGAGACCTTTACCCGCCTGGTCCACCGGTTCTACCAGGGCATCGCGGACGATCCCGTGCTGCGGCCGGTCTACCCGGCCAAGGACCTCGGGCCCGCCGAGGAACACCTGCGGCTGTTCCTCATGCAGTACTGGGGCGGGCCGCGCACCTACGACGAGCTGCGCGGGCACCCCAGGCTCCGGATGCGGCACGCCCGGTTCGCCATCGGCGAAGCCGAACGAGACGCATGGCTGCACCACATGCGGATCGCCCTGGACGAACTCGGCCTGGATGAAGCCCTGGACGCCCAGTTCTGGGACTACCTGGTCATGGCCGCGCACAGCCTGATCAACGTCGACCCGGCACACGGCCGGCCAGACCTCGGGCTGAAGCCAGCCTGAGATGGACCAGCCCGGACCGGTGCTCCGGCAGGACGACGGCAACGTGACCGGAGTCGGTTAGACCGGGGCTGATACACGGCTCGTTCGGCCGCAAGGAAGGGACCGTTAGCGGTCCGCTGCGGTCAGGTCGGTCCGGCGCGGCGGCCGGTGACGTCGTAGAGATGGTGCACCGGGTCGTGCACGAAGTACCGGGCGAAGGTTTCCACGGTGAAGCTGGCCCCGTCGCTGCGGTTGCCGGTGCGCTGCCACTCGCCGCCGGTCACGCCTTTGAACCGCCCGGCAATGGCGGAGGCCGCCTGGCGCAGCGCCGCGGCGACCTCGGCGGGATCCTGCTCGGCGTAGCGGTCGGCGACGGCGGTTTCGTCCTGATCCCAGTTCGGGAACAGCGGGTCGTCCTGGCTGAGCATCAGCTCGAGCCGCTGGTCGTACAGCCGGAACACGTCGCGGACGTGACAGCCGTACTCCAGCGGCGACCACTTGGCCGGCTCCGGGCGGGTGCGGGCGTCGCCGGGGCCGGCGAGGGCCTCCTGCCAGGCCGCGGCGCTCGCCATGATCATGCCGGGGACCGCCTCGACGGGAAAGGCCTGGGTGTCGAAGCCGCATTCGGGACAGGGCCGCTGCAGGACCCAGGTCCAGTCCTTGGTGTCCGGGGTGATCGTCATGACGGGCATGCTAGCGGTCCGCAGGAGGTGGCCTGAAAATGTCAGTGCCGTGTGCGATCCTGCCGCCATGAGCCAGTCCCCGGCCAGCCGGTCTGGTCCTTTCTGGGAGTTCCTCGAAGGCCGGCGGCCCGCGCCGCCGGCCGCCGTCACGCTGGGCTGGGAGCTGTCGTGGGTTGCTCCCGAGCGCGGTGAGATCGAGGTCTTCTTTGATGCCCGCGATGGCTTCACCAATCCGATGGGCCGCGTGCAGGGTGGCTTCCTCGCCGCGATGCTCGACGACACTCTCGGCCCGGCGCTCGTCGCGACGCTGCCTGACGGAGAGTTCGCGCCGACCCTGGAGCTGAAGGTCAACTTCTTGCGCCCCGCTTCGCCGGGCCGGATCACCGGCACCGGCCGCGTCGTGCACCGCGGCGGCTCCATTGCCTTCCTCGCCGGCGAACTGCGCGACGACGCCGGCGAGGTGCTCGCGACCGCGACCGCTCGCATCATCCATGCGTGGCCGACCGGCCAGCCGGCGCCCTAGCTGCGGGCGCCCTAGCTGCGGGTGAGCTTGCGGTAGGTGACGCGGTGCGGGCGGGCGGCCTCGGCGCCGAGACGCTCGATCTTGTTCTTCTCGTAGGCCTCGAAGTTGCCCTCGAACCAGAACCAGTTCGCGCCGCCCTCCCAGGCCAGGATGTGCGTGGCCACCCGGTCCAGGAACCAGCGGTCGTGGCTGGTGATGACCGCGCAGCCGGGGAACTCGAGCAGCGCGTTCTCCAGCGAGGCCAGCGTCTCCACGTCCAGGTCGTTGGTCGGCTCGTCCAGCAGCAGCAGGTTGCCGCCCTGCTTGAGGGTGAGCGCCAGGTTCATCCGGTTCCGCTCGCCGCCGGACATGACGCCGGCCGGCTTCTGCTGGTCCGCGCCCTTGAAGCCGAACGCGGCCACGTAAGCGCGGCTGGGGAAGTCGACGTTGCCGACGCGGATGTGCGCCTCGCCATCGGAGATGACCTCCCACACGTTCTTCTTCGGGTCCATCCGCGCCCGGGCCTGGTCCACGTAGGAGATCGTCACCGTCTCGCCGATCCGGATCGTGCCGGAATCGGGCTTCTCCTCGCCGATGATCATCTTGAACAGGGTGGTCTTGCCGACGCCGTTCGGGCCGAGGACACCGACGATGCCGTTACGAGGCAGGCTGAAGGAGAGCTGCTCGAACAGCATCCGGTCACCGAAGCCCTTGACCAGGTCGTTGACCTCCACGACCACGCTGCCCAGGCGCGGGCCCGGCGGGATCTGGATCTCCTCGAAGTCCAGCTTGCGGCTCTTGTCGGCCTCGGCGGCCATCTCCTCGTAGCGCTGCAGCCGCGCTCTGCTCTTCGCCTGACGGGCCCTGGGACTGGAGCGGACCCACTCGAGCTCGTCCTCCAAGCGCTTGCGCTTCTTCGCGTCCTTGGCCCCCTCGACCTTCAGCCGGGCTGCCTTGGTCTCCAGGTAGGTGGAATAGTTGCCCTCGTACGGGTAGGCGTGGCCGCGGTCGAGCTCGAGGATCCACTGGGCCACGTCGTCCAGGAAGTACCGGTCGTGGGTGACCGCGACGACGGTGCCCGGGTACTTCTCCAGGTGCTGCT
>JBKQQQ010000672.1:0-4681 GCA_052144275.1 Streptosporangiaceae bacterium | reverse complement strand
GTTGCCGTCGGAGTTTCTCGGCCGGCTGCTCACCGCCTGGTCCGCCGTCACCGGTCCGCTCGTCGTCGTGCTCGAGGACGTGCACCACTTGCAAAGCCCGGAGATCACCGAGGATCTCGGCTTCGTCATCGAGCATCTCCCCGGACGCTCGAGGATGCTGCTGACGAGCCGGGTCGACCCGCGCTTGCCGGTCAGCCGGTGGCGGGGCCGGTCCTGGCTGGCCGAGCTCCGCCAGCGCGATCTGGCGCTCACGCTGCCCGAGACCGCCGAGCTGTTCACCGCACTCGGCGAGCACCGCCTGGCTGCCAGTGAGATCGAGACGCTCTGGCGTCACACCGAGGGCTGGGTGGCCGGCTTGCGGCTGGCCGCCGCCGGGCTCAAGGACCGCGCCGACGTCTCAGCCGCCGTGGACCAGTTCTCCGGGCGGACCCCGGTGGTGGCCGACCTGCTCACCGACGAGCTGCTCCGCCGCGCCCCGAAGGAGCTGTCAGAGTTCTTGCTGCGGACGTCGGTCGCCGACGTTCTGGACGCGGAGCTGTGCGACACGTTGTCGGGGCGCAGCGACAGCGCCGAGGTGCTCCGGCGGATGGAGGCCGACCTGCAGTTCGTGATGGCGACGGGACCGGGCCGGGACACCTGGCGGTATCACCCGCTGCTGGCCGAGATGCTCCGCTCGGAGCTGCAGGCGCACCGACCGGACGAAGTGCAGGAACTGAATCACCTGGCCGCCGTGCTCCTGCAGGCGCGGGGGGACATCGCCGGCGCGGTCCGCTGCCTGCTGGCCGCCGGGGACACCGACCGGGCCTTCTCGCTCGTGTTCGAGGCGGCCTACCGCCGGGCTGACCTGTCCGATACCCCGGGCATCGCGGCGTTCATCAATTTGTTCCCGCAGGAGCTGGTGACCGAATCAGCCTCCCGGATGCTCACCTACGCCCTGATGCTCGGGCTGGCCGGTCAGGTGGCCGAGGCCCACGCCTGGCTGCAGCGCGCACAGATGCGCATCAGTGACGAGCCCACGGCACGGGCGGAGGACGTCGCCACCCTGGACGTGCTCCGGCTTCTCACCTTCACGGTCAGTGCCGGGGCGGGCGATGAGATCGACGCCGGCCGCCGGGCGGTCGAGGCGGTCGAGGCGGGCCTGGACCTGGGGGTCGCCGGCGCCCGCGCACGGATGAACCTGGTCCGTGGCTACCTGCTGGTCGATGAGCCCGGTGAGGCCGACTCAGTTCTCCGTGCAGGCAGTCCAGGTGATGAGATCGCGGCGCTGGTGCTCGCGCCGGCGCTGGCCGCGCGCATCGCGTTGCGAGAAGGCAGGCTCTCAGAAGCCGGACGTCAGGCTACGGCTGCCCTGGAGGCGGCTCAGGCCTTCGGCCTTGACACCCACCCGGGCGCGGTTGACGCTCATCTTGCGCTGGCGGGAGCTCTCATCGACCGCAACGAGCTCGCGGACGCGACCGCCGCGTTCCGGCGCCTGGACGAGGTCATTCAGGCCAACCCGTTTACCCTCGTCTACCAGGTCCTGGTCCGGCTCGAAAAGGTCCGGGTGGCCGCTGCGCTCAACGATTTCGACAACGTGTTCGCCACCGTGAGCGAGGCCGGCAAGCTCATCGACCATCTTCCACGGTCCGCCTTGCGGTGCCTGGTGGATGCGGCTGCCGCCCGCTGGCACCTAGAGGCGGGCCAGACACGCCGGGCCGAAGGCCCGGCGGTGGCTCGCCTGGCCCGCGCGGCCGCGGAATCGCTCGGGACCGAGTCCGGCACCATCCTGTCGGTGGCGCTGGGTTCCCCTCCCCCGTCCCGCAGCACGCCGCGCCAGCCGACGCCAATCTTCACCGAACGCGAGCTGTCGGTGCTGCAGTTCCTGCCCACTCACCTCACCAATGCCGAGATCGCAGGCGAATGCTTCATGTCGGTGAACACGGTCAAGACGCACCTGAAGAACATCTACGCCAAACTGGGGGTCACCTCCCGCGCGGAGACGGTCGAGCGGGCACGGCTGCTCGGCCTGCTCTGACAGGCAACGCGCAGCCGCTGCCGATCCCTCCGGGGCTGCTGAAACTCCTCCCGGCCAGCGAGACAGCGCACCCGATGTGGGTGAAGCCAGGTCACCCCCCCCGCGAGCTTGACTGACGCCATGGGGTCTCAGAAGACAACAACCTAGCCAGTGCAGCCTGTTGCGGGCTGTTGCTAACGGCTGCGGCTGTGTGTGCGGGTCCCGGGCGAGGAGGTCCGTGCTATGAGCGCCACAACGGCCGGCTGGACGAGCTGACGGCCAAGTACGCCCGGGGCGCCGACGTCTTCGTCACCGAGTGCCAGCCTGATCTGGCGCGCCTGAACCTGTACAAGTACGGGCTGCCCGAATTCCTGTACAACTACACCATCGACATCCACCATACGGTGGACTACGCCGCGGGCTACCTGATGAAGCAGGTCAACCCGCGCTGTGGCATGGTCACCCACATCGCGTTCGACAATGACACGCTGAACGAGACCAGCGCCGACATCCGTGCCTACTGGGACGGGCCTTTCCTGTACGGCGCGCCGGACGTGGTGGTCGTCAACGTGACCCAGGACGCGATCTGGCACCGGGAAGCCGCCCTGCCCGGATTCGCCGACCAGTCCCTGCCGAACCCCGCTGTCCTGTTCGGCGACCCGCTGCCGGTCGCCACCGGGAAAGGCATCGTGCCGCAGCCCAAGCTGCCGCGCGAGCAGCAGCAGGAGCAACTGACGCGCGACCTCGAGATCGACCCGAAGAAGTACTATCCGCCGGACGTCTACCGCGAGCCGCTCACCAAGCTCGCCGACCCGCAGGAGGTCGATCTCCTGGAGATGGCGAAGGTGATGGGATTGGACCTGAGCAAACTCACCAAATAACCGCGCTGTACACGGTGTCCCGCCGTGCTCATCACGGCGGGGTGCCCTGGGCTCGGCGCTACTCTCCCCGGCCAGGCCTTTCTTTAGAGAAACCACAGGCAATGGAAATCACTTACGACAACGGCCAGGCCGTTCCGGTTACGATCCTGACCGGGTTTCTCGGTGCGGGGAAGACGACGCTGCTGAATCGCATCCTGACCGGGGATCACGGCTTGCGCGTGGGGGTCCTGGTCAACGACTTCGGCGCGGTCAATATCGACGCCGAACTCGTCGTCGGGGTGGATGGCAACATGGTCAGCCTGGCCAATGGCTGTGTCTGCTGCCAGATCCGTGACGACCTCACCGCGTCGGTCACCGCCCTGCTCGCGCGCCCGGAGACCGTCGAGTACATCCTGCTGGAGGCCAGCGGAGTGGCCGATCCCGCCGGGATCTTTATGACCTTCAGCGATCCCGGCCTGCGGGACCGGATCAGGCTGTACAGCGTTACCTGCGTGGTGGACGCGGACCAGGTCTTCGCGCACCCCGAGTACCCGCCCCTGCTCGACCTCAAGTTCCGCCAGGTCGGGTTCGCGGACATGGTGATCCTGAACAAGGTCCGCTTGGCCGGTCCCGGGCAAGTGGAGAAGGTCCGGGCCTGGCTCGACGGTCATTTCAGTCGTCTTCGCATCGTGGAGACCGACTACTGCCAGGTGCCCTACCAGATCCTGCTGGGTGTCGGGCGTTTCGATCCCGCCCGGGCAGGCCTCAACTCGCACCTCGTTGAGCATGGCTGCACCGGCCCGGCCTGTCATGACGACCATGGGCCCGACCATTCGAAGCTGTTCAGTACCTGGAGCTACGAGACAGACCAGCCGCTGGCGCTGGAAGCGTTGCGGGAAACAATGCGTAAGCTGCCGGGAACTGTTTACCGGGCCAAAGGGGTCGTCCACACCACCGACGCACCACGGGTCTCCGTACTTAACCGGGGTGCCGCCGATCCGGCTCCTGCGTCCGGCCCATCCTGATCCCGTCGGCCGCGCCTACGGCGCCCTGGCCGCCGCCCCGCTCCTGGCTACCGTCCGTGACCCGCTGCGGCGCGGCTCTCTCCTGGCGTGCCGGGCGGCGCAGCCGGAGAATCGCGGGCCAGTTTGCCGCTCCGCCATTCCCGCGCCGGTTTCCCTCATCCGCCCCTCGCCGCCGCGAGCAGGCGCGCCGTCCGGTTTCAACCAGCTTTCCTATTCCCGCGCGTTCCGGGCCGGGGAATTACGCGCGCCCTGTCCACATATCCACGATTTCGCCTGTGAATTACTGCGGGTGGCAGACAAAAAACGGTTCCCCAGGGATTCTCGTTCCGACCAAGAAACGCAAATCCGCAAAAGGAACCGCCACCGATGGACGGTACCGGCTCGGCCGGGCCCGCGCAACCCGCGCCGGCCTGCGCGCCGGCCTGCGCGGCGGCGACGGTCCGGCTGGGGATCTGCGGGCTGCTGGTCACCGCGGTGACTGAGACGCCGGACGGGCAGACCCTGGTGGAGGTGATCACCGACCTCGCCTTCGAGGCCGCGCGCTGCTGCCCGCGGTGCGGCAAGGCGGCCAACCGGGTCTAGGAGCGTCCCCGGACCGCGCCCCGTGACGTGTTCACCGGGGACCGGCAGGACCTGCTGGACTGGCGCAAGACCCGCTGGCATAGCGACACACCAGGCTGCGAGCAGGGAACTTTCACCGAATGGCTGCCGGCCGTCAAGCGCCGGGCCCGGCTGACCTCCCGGCTGCGGACCTGCCTGGGCGAGGCGGTCGGCGATGACCTGACGCCCGCCGCGGCCGCGGC
>JBKQQQ010000671.1:0-3700 GCA_052144275.1 Streptosporangiaceae bacterium | reverse complement strand
TCCCATCGGTCCACCCTTGACCCTTCAAAGCCTCCTGCACGAGGCGTGGGAGGAGTGGGATCACTCTCTCCTTGGGTCCCGTCCGCCTCGTACTCACCGTGGCTAATGGCTCGCTAATGGCCGCCGGGTGCAGCACGTGATCGACCGCCGGTTCAACCGGGCCCGGTACGACGCCGACCGGACCGTCGCCGCGTTCGCGGCCCCGGCTGAAGGACGAGGTGGACCTGGACTCGATCCGGGACGACTTGGCCGGTGCCGTACACCAGGCTCTGGAACCCGCCCACGTGTCGGTGTGGATAAACGAACGCGGATAACGTCGGCCTGGCGGCCCGGCTTTCCTGGTCGTTTCTGTCAGGTGCCAGATGCTTGGGAGCTGACGCCGGTCAATGCCCGGCGCTGACCAACCTGAAAGGCAGGCGGCGAACGGCATTGACGCGGTACCGGCGAGCTGGACAACGGGCGGCGAGGACGACCGCTCTGCGCAGTTCGGGTCAGCGCGGCGTATGAGCTGTCCTGATCTGTTTGCCCTGCGACCGTGGCCCGGCGTGCGCCGGGCGGGCCGCCCAACGGCAGAGCCCGGCGCTGACGCCGGGCCTGCGGCGCCGCAGGCGCCGCGCTTGATTCAAGTACGGCTCAATTCGGCACTACACCGGGCAACCGGGCAACATGGGCGCGCCATTAGACAGGCGCGGCACCTGGCAGGGACACCCGTGTCTCAGCAGTGTCTGGAAGCACCAGCCAGGAGGCCTCATCAGAGAGTCTGGCAAGAGCCAAGTGGCCAGGATTGGTACTCTGACCTGCGGTTCCTTGGTTTCGGCTCGGAGGAAAACTGGTCACCGTCACCTGTGGCGATGCCGCGGGTGTGAACCCGCGCGCACTACGGGTTCCGCCGCCGAGCCCAGAAGGATGCCTCAAAAGAGCCAAACAAAGAGCCAACGGAGGCAGACTCTGGGCGACGTCCAGCGACAGTCAGAGACAATCTCCGCAGGTAAAAGGCTCGTCAGGACACGCTGAGCGACGTAGAAACACGTAAAAAATCTGGTTTGCATCCAGAAGGCCAGGGGCGGCCTGCGACGCATATTGCTGGGCACGGAGGACGCCGACGCGGTCTATGCCAGGGCGGGGTTCGCGCCACTGGCGAAGCCTGACAAGTGGATGGCACTGCAATAGCAACTCCGGCACGAGGAGCCGCGGCGGGCGAAGGCGTCAGTTGATGTCGAACTCGTTGCCCTCGGGGTCCTTCATCCCCACCGCGTAGTGATCGAGGCCGTCCTCGCTCAGGGCTCCGGTGAGCGTGGCCCCGAGATCCGTCAGCCGCCTGGCCTCGGCGTCGACTCGCTGCATGCGGGTGGCGAGCGGATCCGAACGGCTGCCGCTGACGTGGATGTCGAGGTGGAGGCGGTTCTTGACCACCTTGGCGCCCGGCATCACATGGAACCAGATGCGGGGGCCGTCACCGCGGGGATCGATGATGCTGTCCGCGCCGATTCCCAGCTCGCTCTCGGGAAGCCCGATGTCGCGCCGCCAGTCGTCCCAGGTAGCGAACCCTTCGGGGGGCGGTTCAAGCACGTATCCCAGGGCAGCCGCCCAGAAGCGGGCAAGCAGCTCGGGGTCCTTGCAGTCGACGACGAGCTGGAATCGGGCAGGCATCATGCTCCCATCGGCTCAGCAGTGGCCCGGGCGCTCGCAAGTATGCCAGGAGTAAAGGTCGGGTGAACCGGCTCGTGAGCGGTGCGGGATGTCCTGGTTTGAGGTGGCGGGGATGCCGGGTAGCTTAGGTGGTGGCAGGAGCGCCTGCCGCACTCCGAGCTGTCCGCGGCCCGCGCCCGTGGCGGCGGTGAGGACAAGGGCCGCTGGTTCGCGCTGTCGGCAAGATCGGTCACTGCCGAGCCAGGCGATCAGGGCACGGGGCAGCATCGCCGCGAAGGACATGGCGTGACTGACGACAGCGCGTTCAAGAAGCAGGTCCGGGCCCGGATGGCTGAGACCGGGGAGAACTACACCACCGCCCGCCGGATGGTCATCGCCGGGCGTGACCCTGGCCAGCCGCCGGTGGCATTGCGGGTACACCTGAATCCCTACGTGGACCTGGAGCTGACCGACGAGACGGCCCGGGCCTATGCCGCGGCTGATGAGCCGGGCCAGCGGGACATGGCGAACCGGCTGCTGGCCGACCACATCGAGATGGCCGGGGCCGGGGAGGCCGGGGTCGCCGCCGGGTCGGAGATCGTGACGGTCCAGGACCTGCGCATCGAGGAGATCGCTGACGCGATACACCGGCAGATACCACGGGCGGCCGGGGTAGCCACGATAGCGGTCAGCGGGGACCTGGACCACGTCCGGGTTGGTATCCAGGCTGCCCGGCCGGGCGTGGTGTCCGGCCATGGCGGTGCGGAGTTGGACCGGCTCCGCGCCGAGCTGGAGGAGCTGACCGGCAAACCGGTGCAGCTGAACATGTTCAAGTACGACGGCCCGCCGAAGGGGCGGAAGGAAATAAAAATAGGGCCCGAGCTTACATCGGACTGAGGACCGCAGCCGGTGCCCGTCCCGGCGAAGACCACTCCCGAATGAGACCTGCTCGCCGCCTCCCGCCTGACCGGTAGCGCAAAGAAACCAAACCAGGAACCCACGCATGTCCATGGCTCGCCCGCAGGACAACACACCCCTGCGCCGGGTCCACGATCACGACCGCATCGATGAACGCCGCCAGCGATGCCCGCACGGCTGGAGTCAGGTCGGCGAATTGCTTCTGAGCCGGGCCGTCCAGCCAGCGGCGCCGCCTTGTCTGTTGGGTAGGGCCATCGAGCGGCGGGGAGGATGGAATCAGTGCGGCGTGCCCTGAGGCGATGTGCGGTGATCATCTCTCTCGGTGCTGCGCCGTGCCGTGACGAGAGCCGTGACCGTGCTAGCGCGAATCGGTCGCCCGAGTCGTTCATAAATGGCCTCGTGTTCACGCTCAAGGGCTTGACGTTGGTCCGGTGAAAGCCGAGCGTAAAACGACATCGTACGAACGAGCGCATTGAGCTCGTCAGGAGTGTGCTCGATGAGCTTTGGCATGACTGCCACCTGAACATCACCGAACAAGCGGCCGGCATAATCTTGCCCTATGTCGTAGCTGCCGAGCCAGGCCCATACCTCTGAGACGTTGCCACGGCGTTGCTCCATCCCAGCGAGCGTGGTGTCGAGATCCCTGTAGGTCGGCCAATTAGCGGCAATGTCCGGGGCGACCTTTCTCATGGCAGCGAGTGTTGCTTCCTGATCTCGCTTGCTACGCGGCTCCTCAAGTCCGCAGTATTGCACGAGGGCGAGCGTTCCACCGGGAACAAGTACGTCAGCGGTCTTCTGCCAGCTGACCTTAGGGTCAACCCAGTGAAACGCGGACGCAGAGAACACGGCCTGAAACTGCTCGCGGGGAAGCAATGCATCCTCAAACTGAGCATTCACAAATTCCACCTCGCCAGCACCTTCCAGGTTCTGCCTGGCCAGTGCTATGAGGCTCTTGCCGGGTTCGAGTGCTGTGACGTGCAGGCCCCGAGCGACAAGGCCGCGCGTCAGTTGGCCGCTTCCACATCCGACCTCAAGCACATGATCACCGCTCCCGATCCCTGCGACCCGGCAAGCTTGGTCGACGAGTTCGTCAGGATAAGCCGGACGGTGGCGGTCGTACTCAGCCGCTATCTCATCAAAAACCTTGCCGTAA
>JBKQQQ010000670.1:0-2952 GCA_052144275.1 Streptosporangiaceae bacterium | reverse complement strand
TGTGCACCAGCGCATCGCAGCGCATCTGGCGGGTTACGGGGCGCGCATCGACCTGTTTCTGTACTGCCCGTACCATCCCGCGGGAATCGTCGAGGCGTTCGCTCGCACCAGCGAGGACCGCAAGCCGCGGCCCGGCATGGCGAACGCAGCGGCTAGCGCGCTCAACCTCGACCTGGCCGCGTCGTGGGTCGTGGGCGACCGGCCTGAGGATATCGGCCTGGCCGAAGCGGTCGGGGCATCGGCGGTCTACCTGGGAGCTGGCGACTACCAGCGTCCAGGTGTCTGGTCGTTCCCGAGCCTGGCCGCCGCGGCCCCGTTCATCATGGAGCGCGTCGCCATATGAGTTCTTCCTACGATCTCCGGGCCTTCGCGTCGGCCGACGGTGACGGCCCGGTCAAGTTCCCGATCGGGCCGTACGCGAGCGCGGCATCGTACTTCGATGGCTATGCCGAGGAGTTGTCCCGCGCCGCGAAGTCCATCGAGCCGGCTGTGCTTGAGCGTGCGACGGCGATCCTGACCGAGGCTTACCTGCGCGGTGCCCGCATGTTCTCCTGCGGCAACGGCGGCTCGGCGTCGATCGCCAACCACATGCAGTGCGACCATGTGAAGGGCATTCGGACGGCCACCGACCTCAGGCCTCATGTGCTCAGTCTTAGCACCAACGTGGAACTCCTCACCGCGATAGCGAACGACATCTGCTACGAGAACATCTTCGTTTACCAGCTTCAGTCCCAGTCCGGGCCGGGCGACGTGCTCCTCGCCGTCTCCTCGTCAGGTCGTTCGCCCAATATTGTCCGCGCGCTCGCCTGGGCCCGTGACCAAGGGCTCCGAACCATTGCCGTCACCGGCTTCGACGGAGGCGCCGCCCGGGCCGTGGCCGAGGTCAGCATCCATGTCGACTGCACGAACTACGGCATTGTCGAGGACCTGCACCAGGCCATCATGCATGCGCTGGCTCAGTACATCCGCCAGTCGCGAATGAGCCCAGACGCGATCTCAACGGCTGTGTTCTGAATCATGGCAGCGCACTGCGGGGAAGCCGGGCGCCGGGAGTACCGGCGCACATGAAGATCCTCGTCACCGGCGGAGCCGGGTTCATCGGCTCTCACACGTGCGACCGGCTGCTGTCGCTGGGACACGAGGTCATCGTGCTCGACGCGCTGACCCGGCCGGTCCACCGGAACGGGCGGCCGGCGTACCTGACTCCCGGGACACACTTCTACCAGGGCGACACCCGCAACCGCGACCTGGTCACCAACCTTCTGCGCCGTGTTAATGCCGTCTACCATTTCGCCGCCTACCAGGACTACCTGCCCGATTTCTCGCGGTTCTCTGACGTGAACGTGGTCTCGACCGCTCTGCTCTACGAGATCATCGTGGCCGAGCGCCTGGACCTCGCCCGCGTCGTGGTGGCCTCGTCGCAGTCGGCGATGGGCGAGGGACTCTACTGGTGCCCGGTCGACGGCGAGCAGACGCCGGGGATGCGGCCGGAAAGCGCGCTTGCGGCGGGCCAGTGGGACATCCCGTGCCCGGTGTGCGGTGGTCGCATGGAGCTGCGGGCCACACCGGAACGTGTCTCCAATCCGCAGAACGCCTACGGCATGTCCAAGCTCGCCCAGGAGATGATCGCCATCAACCTGGGGCACCGGTACGGCATCCCGACCGTCGCCCTCAGGTACAGCATCGTCCAGGGCCCCCGGCAGTCGGTCTACAACGCCTACTCGGGTGCCTGCCGCATCTTCTGCCTGAGCTACCTGCTCGGCAAGGCTCCGATCCTCTATGAGGACGGCGGGGCGATCCGGGACTACGTCAACGTCGAGGACGTGGTGGACGCCAACGTGCTGGTGCTCTGGGACGACCGCGCCGCCGGGCGGGTCTTCAACGTCGGGGGCGGCCAGGCGGTCACCACCGGGGAACTCGCGGACATCGTCATGCGCCAGTACGGGTCGGACCAGCCGGGAATCGTGACCGGGGAGTACCGCTTCGGCGACACGCGGCACATCGTGTCCGACATCAGCGCGCTGCGGGAGCTGGGCTGGGAGCCCCGGCACACGCCGACCCAGTCCGTGGCGGCGTACGCCGCGTGGCTCGAGGATATCGAAGGCCTGCACGCGGTGCTGGCCGAGGCCGACGCGCGGATGCGTGCCCTCGGGGTGGTCAGGAAGGTGGCATCATGAAGGCCTTCCTGCTCGCCGCGGGCGTGGGCAGCCGGCTGCGGCCGATCACCGACACGACCCCGAAGTGCATGGTGGCCATCGGCGGGCAGCCTCTGCTCGACATCTGGCTCGATGCGTTCGACCGCGCGGGCGTCGAGGAGGTCCTGGTCAACCTGCATCACCTGCCGGACGTGGTGAGAAACCACCTCGAGGCGCGAGCCGGGAGCCTGCAGCCGCCCGCCGTGCGCACGGTCTTCGAGCCGGAACTGCTCGGTAGCGCCGGCACGCTCGCCGCCAACCGGGCCTGGGTCGGCGGGGAAGAGATGTTCCTCGCCTGTTATGCCGACAACCTCACCGATTTCGATCTGCGGTCCCTGGCCGAGACGCACCGGGCCCACGGCGCGATCGCGACGTTGACGGTTTTCCATTCCGGCCGGCCATCTGCCGGGGGCGTGGTGGAACTCGACGCGGCCGGCACGGTTGTCGGGTTCACGGAGAAGCCCAGCCAGCCGGTTTCCGATCTGGTGAATGCCGGGATGTATGCCTTCCATCCGCGCGTACTCGATGAGATCGGCGACCCGCCGCCGCGTGATATCGGCTATGACCTCCTGCCCCGGCTGGTGGGCCGGGCGAAGGCGATGCCGGTGGAAGGCTACTTCCGCGATGTGGGAACGGTAGACGCGTACCAGCGGGCCCAACAGGACTGGCTAGTGCGAGCGACGACATGATCATCACCCAGACGCCCTTGCGTATCGGCCTCCTCGGCGGGGGCACGGACCTGCCCGATTACTACCGC
>JBKQQQ010000669.1:0-14110 GCA_052144275.1 Streptosporangiaceae bacterium | reverse complement strand
CCCGGACCCTCGAACTCGCTGCGGGCGGTCAGCCGGCCGCCGTGGGCCTGGGCCAGCTCGGCGGCGACCGCCAGGCCGATGCCGCTGCCGGAGACCTGAGCCGCCCGCTGGCCGCGCCAGAACCGGTCGAAGATGCGGGGCAGGTCGTCGGCGGGGATGCCGGTGCCGGTGTCGGTGACCCGCAGGATGGCGTCCGCGCCGGACGGCCCGGTGCTGATGGTGACGCGGCCGCCGGACGGAGTGAACTTCAGCGCGTTGGTGAGCAGGTTCGTGATCACCTGGTGCAGCCAGTGCGGGTCGGCGAGAACCGGGCCCGCGGCCAGCCGCCGGTCCAGCGTGATGCCGGCCGCCTCGAACCTGCGGGCCAGGCTGTCGGCCGCGGCGGCGGCGAGGTCGGCCAGGTCGCAGCGGCTCCGCGCCAGGTTCAGCGCGGCGGCGTCGGCGGCGGCCAGCGTCTGCAGGTCCCCGACCATGCGCGCCAGCCGCAGGACCTCGTCGCGCAGTGAGCCGAGCTCGGCGGGGGTGGGTTCGGCCACGCCGTCGAGCAGCGCCTCGTGGCCCGCCTGCAGGATCGCGATGGGGGTGCGCAGTTCGTGGGCGACGTCGGCGACGAGGTTGCGGCGGATCTGCTCCTGCCGGTCCATGGCGCCTGCCATCTGGTCGAAGGCCGCCGCCAGCTCGCGCAACTCCCCGGCCGCGTGGATCTCGCCCACCCGGGCGGCGCGATCCCCGGCCGTCATGGCCCGGGTCACCGCGATCAGCCGGGTGACCGGGCGGGTGATCCGCCGGGCCACGGCGAGCCCGGTGAGCAGCGCGAGCAGGGCCGCAAGTCCGGCGGCCCCGGCGATGGCCCGCAGCAGCGCAGCCTGCAGGACGCGGTCGGCGGCGTTGAGCCCGGTACCGGTAGACCGGACCACGGCGGTTCCCACGGGCTGGCCCTGGGCCACGATCGGAGGGCTCGACTGCGGGCCGTTCGCGGTGGCGAAGGCGGGCGAGGACGCGACGACATGCCCGGCCTGGTCGCGTATCTGGACGGCCGAGCCAGTCTTAGTGGCGAGATCGAGGACTGGGGAGAGGTCAGCGGATGACCAGGTGTTGTTCCGGTCCCAGACCGCCCCAGCGGCGAGCGCGATCGCGCTGGCCAGCTCGGCGCGCTGCTGGCTGGCCAGGGTGGAGACGTCCGCGGCGGCGAACGCCGCGGTGAGCCCGGCGAGCAGCGCGATCGCGACCAGCGCGACGGTGATGAACGCCAGCGCCAGCCGGAGGCCCAGCGTCCCGCCGCGGGCCGCGACACCCGGCGCGGCGGCGGGGGCAGGCATCCCGGGCTCAGTCATCGCGGGCTCAGTCATCGCGGGCCAGGCCGAGCCGGTAACCGCCGCCCAGGACGGTCTGGACGATCCGGGGATTGCCTGGATCGTCCTCGACCTTGCGGCGCAGGTTCTTCACGTGCGAGTCGACGGTGCGCTCGTAGCCTTCGAACTCATACCCCCGCACCCGGTTGATCAGCTCGAACCGTGAGTACACCCGGCCCGGGACGGTGGCCAGCGCGACGAGGACACCCCACTCGGTCGGGGTCAGCGCGACGGCCGTGCCGCGCACCGTCGCCAAGTGCCGCGGCTCGTCGATGACAAGTTCGCCCCCGCCGTAGCTGGTGACCCCCTGCGCGGCAGGCGGCCCGCCACGGCGGAGAATCGCCTGCACCCGCAGGACTAGTTCCCGCGGGCTGAACGGCTTCGTCACGTAGTCGTCGGCGCCGAGCTCGAGCCCGCGGATCCGGTCTTCCTCAGCGCTCCTGGCCGTCAGCATCAGGATCGGCGTAACCGACGTGGCCCTGAGCTCGCGGGCCACCGTCTCGCCTGACACGTCCGGCAACCCCAGATCGAGGACCACGAGGTCCGGTGCGGCGCTCGTGGCCATGCTGATCGCCTCAGCGCCCGAGCCGGTCGACAGCACGGTGAACCCGGCGCGCTCCAGGTAGGACCGGACCAAGTCGCGCAGCTTGCGCTCGTCTTCGACCACCAGCACCGTTGCGGCCATTGTCGCTCCGCCCCGCCTTCCGCCTGCCAGGCCGCCGGACCATCCGACGTTCCCATGATCCTCATTTCGGCCCGGCATGCCACTGCTCCGGCGCGGCTCGCCGCGCGCCTCCACACCGTCACCATGTCAGCTTCACCGTGCCCGCATGACCACCGGGTGCACTGATCGTGACAGCACCGGCAGTTGGAGGTGGACGCGGATGACCGGAACCAACCTGATCGTGCTGGCCCCGTGGATCGCCTTCGCCGTAGGACTGGCCGCCATCTGCCTTCTCCTGCTGCGCTCACGCCGCGCGTCCGGTTCCCAGCGGTCGCCCCGGCCCATGTCCGGTCTGGCCGGGGCAGTGTCCCGGCCGGGCCGGGCCCCGGCGGACCGTACCCCGGCAGAGCCTGCCCCGGCGGACCGGGGCACGGCCAGCGGCCTTCACCCACAGGAAGCGATATGTTCCCAGAAGAACGCGAAAGCCTAGCCGCAATGACCGGGGAACCGATGGCCGGAACTCGCGGCCCGCGCTGGCGAGCGCTGCTCGAGGCCCGCTGGCAGGCCCGCGTGCGGGAGGTTACCGAACTATCGCTGGCCTACCACGTCGCGGCCGCGGCTGCCCCGGACGGCACCGGTGACGGGGCCGATCAGCCGGAGACACGGGTCCTGCTCGGCCGGGCAGTCGCGGCCCGCAGGAAGCTGGCGGACGTCGAGGATGCCCTCGGCCGACTGGCGGCGGGCCGCTTCGGGTCCTGCGAGCAGTGCGGAGCTGCGATCCCGGCCGGGCTGCTCGCCAGCGCGCCCGAGACCCGGTACTGCCCACGCTGCGACCGGGAGCCTGTCCTGGTCCCGGCGGTGGCGGGACCCCTGCCACGATGACGCTCCCCCTGTGGGCCGGGACGTTCGCGGTCTTCGCCGTGCTCATGGTGGCGGACCTGGCGCTGACCAGGAAAGCCGTCGGATTCCGCGCCGCCGCGACGTCAAGCGCGCTGTGGATCGCCGCCGCGCTGGCCTTCGGCGGCGCCCTGTGGCTGTGGCGGGGCCCGGCCACGGCCGGCCAGTACTTCGCCGGCTACCTGCTGGAAAAGGCCCTCAGCGTGGACAACGTCTTCGTGTTCGTCATGCTGTTCGCCTCGCTCAGAGTGCCGACGGCGCTGCAGTGGCGGGTCCTGCACTTCGGGGTGGCCGGCGCGCTCGTCCTGCGCGGCGGCTTCATCGCGGCGGGCGGCGCGCTCATCGAGCACATCGGCTGGATCTTCTACGTGTTCGGCGCGCTGGTGGTACTGGCCGGCGCGCGGATGTTCCGCTCCGGCGCCGCCGACAACCCGGGCCCGAACCTGGCCGTGCGCGGCCTGCGCCGGGTCATGCCGGTCACCGACGACTACGCGGGCAATCGCTTCTTCGTCCGCCTCCGCGGCAAGGCCGTGGCCACGCCGTTGTTCGTGGCCCTGGTGGCCATCGAGGTCACCGACCTGGTATTCGCGCTCGACTCCATCCCGGCGGTCTTCGGCGTCACCCAGGACCTGTTCGTGGTGTTCACGTCCAACGCCTTCGCCGTCCTCGGCCTGCGGGCGCTCTACTTCCTGCTGGCCGGCTCGGTGGACCGGTTCGCCTACCTCAAGCAGGGAATCGCCGTCCTGCTGGTATTCATCGGCACCAAGATGCTCATCTCGCCCTTCGTGCACCTGCCCGTCTGGGTCAGCCTCGCGGCGATCGCCGTGGTCGTGGGCAGCGCGGTAGCCGCCAGCCTGTGGCGCGACCGGAGCCGCCCGCGCGAGCCGCTGAAGACGCCCGAGCCGCACGGGCCGGTGCGGACATGACCGCGCTCGCCAGCCTGCAGGTCGACTCCGCGATCTCCTACGCCATCGCGGTCATCATCCCCGCCCTGGACGCGGTCCTGCCGGTGCTGCCCAGCGAGACCGTCGTCATCGCGCTCGGCGTCGCGACCGCAGGCAGCACCGATCCCCGCATCGCGCTGCTCGTGGCCTGCTCCGCGATCGGCGCCATGCTCGGTGACAACCTGTCCTACCTGCTTGGCCGCCGCTTCGGGCCGCGCGTCGAGCGCCGGTTCTTCTGCGGCGAGAAAGGCGCACGACGGCGCGCCTGGGCCGAGCGCTCGCTCGAGCGGTACGGGATGCCGCTCATCGTTGTCTGCCGGTTCATTCCCGGCGGGCGGACCGCGGTCACGCTGTGCTGCGGCATCGTCGGCTATCAGCGGCGCCGCTTTGTCATCGCGACCGCAGCGGCGGGCGTGATCTGGGCGGTCTACTCATTTTCCATCGGACGGCTGGGCGGCCGGGCCTTCGAGGACAAGCCCTGGGCCGGGTTGCTGCTGGCGTTCGGCGTCACGATCGCCGTCAGCGGGCTGATCGAGGTCATCCGGCGGATCAGATCCGCCAAGATCACCGTGACCAGGCCGTCAGGAGGGCGTCACGCCGGACAGGTTGAGGCCGATGACGCCGGCCAGAACCAGGCCGATCGACACCAGCTTCAGGGTGGACACCGTGTCGCCGAGGAAGATCATGCCCACGGCGGCGGCGCCGACGGCGCCGATCCCGGTCCACGTCGCGTACGCGGCTCCCACCTCGAGCTCGCGCAACGCCATGGTCAGCAGGAAGAAGCTCATTAGCGCGCACACGGCGAAGATGACGGTGGGCAACGTCCGGGTCATCCCGTGGCTCAGCTTCAGTGCCACCGCAAAGCCGGTCTCGAACAGGCCGGCGGCGAGAACCGTCAACCACGCCATCGCGTCACCCCTCTGTTGCGGTGCTCTGGTCATATCTTGGTGATACGGCAGCGGCGAGGAATCCTGGTGTGCCGGCGATGAAGCCCGGATGGAGGACCGCGCCCGGTCTCCACCGGTTCACCGATAAGACTGCTGCGGCACCGCCGCGCCAGTGGTCCGCGATCGAGGATCTGGCGCCGGTGATCATCGGCCTGCGGTCACGGCTTTGAGTTCGTCGAGCGACTCTCGGATGAATTGCGCTCGCCATAGAGAGCGAGCGCCGCAGCCGCCAGCCGGCCGCGCGCGTCTGGCTCCCATCGACCCATGCCACGATCGCACTTGATGACAGCGGCTGACATCGGGTACTATACTGATGTCAGTAACTGACATCGGCCTGTCCCCCGGACACTGCGGACCGGGGACAGCCGGCCACCTGGAGGTTTCTCATGCACGTCTTCGTCACCGGCGCGTCCGGCTGGATCGGTTCCGCCGTCGTTCCCGAGCTCATCGGCGCGGGTCATCAGGTCACCGGGCTCGCCCGCTCGGATTCTTCGGCGGCGGCCCTCACCGCGGCCGGGGCGCAGGCGCATCGCGGCACGCTCGACGACCTCGACAGCCTGCGGAGTGCGGCTGCCGCGTCGGATGGCGTGATCCACCTCGCGTTCAAGCACGACATCGCTTTCTCGGGCGACTTCCAGGGCGCTGCCGATGCGGATCGGCGCGCCGTCGAGACATTCGGCGAGGCGCTTGCGGGTTCTGACCGGCCGTTCGTCCTCGCCTCAGGGACGCTCGGGCTCGCACCGGGGCGGGTGGCGACCGAACGGGACGGGCGTGGTCCCGACTCGGCTGCGACGCCTCTGATCGGCGGTGCGCAGACTCGGCGGGCCACGGCGGAGATGACACTCTCCTTCGCTTCCCGCGGCATCCGCTCGTCCGTTGTGCGACTCCCCCCGACGGTGCACGGCGAAGGAGACAACGGCTTCATGGCGGCCCTGGTCGGCATCGCCCGCGACAAGGGCGTCTCGGGCTACATCGGCGACGGGTCCAACCGCTGGCCCGCCGTGCACCGGCTCGACGCCGCACACCTGTTCCGCCTGGCGCTGGAGAAGGCCCCGGCGGGATCGGCGCTGCACGCGATCGCCGACGAGGGCGTGCCGATCCGCGCCATCGCCGAGGTGATCGGGCGGCATCTCGACCTCCCGGTGGTGGCCATCTCTCCCGCGGACGCGGGCGAGCACTTCAGCTGGCTGGCCGGCTTCCTCGCGGCCGACAGCCCGGCCTCGAGCGCACTGACCCGCGAGCTGCTGGGGTGGCAGCCGACCCATCCCGGGCTCCTCGACGATCTCGACAAGGGCCACTACTTTGATCACCCATCTGGCCACTGATCCGCGGCTAGGAGCCTGCTGAAAAAGGTAGCCAGGTAAGGGCGTGTTTGCCGGCTTAGCGTTCGATGACCTGGGACAATGTCTGTCATGCAGGGTTTCGAGCGGGCAGACCGGCAGTTGCTGGACGCGGCGGCACTGGCCGGGCATCTGGTTCCGGAGAACACCATGTTCGCGTTCCTGGCCGCGCACCGGGCCGAGGTGTTCCCCGACGCCGATTACGCGGACCTGTTCTCCCCGCCCGGAGTGGGCCGACCGTCGCTGCCGGCTACCCAGATGGCGGCGGTAATGACGCTTCAGGCGCTGCATGACTACTCCGACCGGGAGACCGCCGAGGCAGTCCGCTTCGATGTGCGGTGGAAAGTGGCGATCGGATCGTCGCTGGACGATGAGGGTTTCGATCCGTCGTCGCTGGTGTACTGGCGGCGTCGGCTGGCGAAGTCCGGGCGGCCGCACCGGGTCAATGACGCGGTCAAGACGGTGATCGAGCAGACCGGGATCCTGAAGGGCCGGCGTCGGCGGGCGGTGGATTCCACGATCCTGGCGGACGCGGTGGCCACCCAGGACACTGTCACCCAGCTGGTCTCGGCGATCCGCCGGGTGGCCCGGGAGGTGCCCGGCGCGGCGGGGAGGATCGCGGCGGTGTGCACCGGGCACGACTACTCCCGGCCGGGCAAGCCGAAAATCGACTGGGATGACCCGCAGGCGAAGGACGCGCTGGTCTCGGCGCTGGTCAACGACGCGAACGCGGTCGTGACGGCGCTGGCCGGCGCTGACCTGGACCAGGACGCGGCCTCGGCGCTGGCGCTGCTCGCGCTGGTGGCCGGCCAGGACGTCGAGCCCGCTGAGGGGTCCGACGGCCGGGACGGGCGGTGGCGGATCGCCCGCAAGGTCGCCGAAGACCGGGTGATCTCGGTCGTGGACCCTGAGGCCCGGCACACCCGCAAATCCCCCGAGGCCCGCCGCGACGGGTACCGGGCGCACGTGGCCGCCGACCCGCAGACCGGGATCATCACCGACGAGAAGCTGACCGGGGCCGCCGGGCAGGACAACAGCGATCCGGCGGTAGCGGCGGAGTTCCTCGCGGCCGAGGTCGCCGGCGCCGGGCCCGGCGGCGCCGCCGGGGATGCCGTCAGCAGCCAGGACACCGGAGATGACCGTGACGGTGACCAGCGGTTTGCCTGGTACGGCGATTCGGCCTACGGGACCGGGGACCTGCGCGCTGCGATCGGCAAGGCCGGGCACCAGGCGGTGATCAAGCCCAAGCCGGTCCAGCCCGCCGTCGAGGGCGGCTTCACCACCGATGACTTCACCGTCGATGCCGCCGCCGGGACCGTGACCTGCCCGGCCGGCATCACCCGGCAGGTCACCGCCCGGAACGCGGTCATCTTCGGGGCCGCCTGCCGGGCGTGCCCGCTGCGCGAGAAGTGCACGACTGCCAAAGACGGCCGCACCTTGCACCTGCACGAGCATGACGGCCTGCTGCGCGCCGCCCGCGCGGACTGGGCCGCTGACCCGGGACTGCGCGAGGACTACATGACACACCGGCCCAATGTCGAGCGTGCCATCGCCCAGGTCGCGACCTGGCGGGGACGGCGGCTCAAGCTCCGCTACCGCGGAGAGACCAGGAACCACGCCTGGCTCAAGCGCCGGACCGCCGCGGTGAACCTGCGCAACCTGCTCGGCCGCGGCCTGGCCCGCCGGGACGGCGCCTGGGTGCTGGCCACCTGACCAGGGGCCAGGCCCGGAATAGCAGGCCAGCCCGGCGGGACCGCCCCGAACTGCCCGGGCGGGCACCCAATGCCGGCCCTGAACGGCAACCTGGCACGGCCGGCCGCCCGGAACGGCCAGAACACGGCGCCATAGCGCGCTATGGACGGCCACCAGAACCGGCCCAATTCAGCAGGCTCCTAGCTCGCGAGGTGCGCGGCCAGGAACGCCAGCGACGGCGGTTCCTGCGCGGTGAAGAAGGAGCCGTCATGGCAGCCCGGCCCGAAGTCCACGACGGCCGAGCCCCCCGGAACCTCCAGAGCACGCGCCAGCGCCTGGACGCCTGGGTAGAAGGGATCGCCGTAGCCTGACGCGACCCGAACCGGGCGGCGGCCGAGCGCGGTGGCGTGCGTGACCGCGTCGCCCGCGGCGAAGGCGGCGGGCGACGCGTAAGCGGCGGGGTTGGCCTGCCTCGCCTGCGCGTAGCTGGTCCAGATGGCCGGGCTGATCGCGGCCACCGCGGCGATCAGGTGCGGGTATTTCTCGGCGAAGAGGAGGGCCCCGTAGCCGCCCATCGAGATGCCCAGCGTGGCGATCCGCTGCGGCGGCCGGCCGAGCCCGAGGCGCTGGCAGCGCGGGATCAGCTCGTCGATCACCATGGCCATCGGGTTGTCGCCGGGGTGCGGGTTCCAGTAGCCGTCACCGCCGTCGACGGTGACCATCGCCATCGGAGCCAGCGGCCGGCCGGCGGCCTTCAGCGCCAGGCCCTGCGCGGGCGACATCCCGGCCAGGGCGTCGGCGTGGCTGCCGCCGAGGCCGTGCAGCATGACCACCAGCGGCAACTCATCCCCCGGGCGGCGGCGAGGTGGATAGGCAATCGTGTACCCGACCCTCCGGCGGCGCGCGGCGGAGTAGAACGTGCCCGAGAACGACGGCCCGGGGCGAGAATAGGCCAGCGGAGGAGCCGCGACCGAGCACGCGCCGTCGAGTTTCTCGAGCACGGTCCGGCCCGGCAGGACGCCGCGGGAGACCAGTTCCACCCCGGCGATCCCGGCGCCGGCCAGTACCGCCGCCGAGCCTAGCCCGGCCGCAAGCACCCGGCGCCTGGTCCAGCCCGGCCGCCACGGCTCGTCCCGTTCGCCGGCCACGCGACGCCCGGTTCGTTCGGTCATATCGTGCCCGTCGGCCTCGCGGCGTACGGTCTGCTCGGTCGTCTCCCACCTGCCCGGGCCTGACGCGCGGCTCGCTGCGCGACCGCGACCGCCGCGGCCATGACCGCGGCCCCGGCGACGTCGATCGCGCCCGGGTGGAACAGGTTTCCGGGTCCCGGTGCCCGGTCCGTGATCCAGGCGGAGCAGCCGCCGAGGAAGACGGCCATGGTGACGCAGGCCGCGATGCCGAGCCGGACCTCGAAGCGCAGGACGCCCGGCGGGAGCTCGGTCCGGCGAACCGCCGCGGCCGCACCGGCCACGACGCACGCCGCGGCCAGCGGACTTAGTGCCATCCAGGCGAGTTCGGCCGCGGGAAAGGCCGCCAGCGCGGCGGGATGGGCCCAGAACGAGGAGACGGAGAGCGTCGACGCCCACGAGAAGGCCGCCACTCCGCCGGGCACCAGGCCCTGGCCGGCCCACGGATGGCCCCCGGTGCCCGGCCAGCCGTTCCCGAAATGCCTGCCGCCGACGACCACGACCGCCAGGCCGGCCAGGAAGAGCGCCGACGGGCCGAGCAGGCCCCGCGGCCCTCCGCGAGCCATCCGCGACACCACGCTGCACGCCACGGGCAGCGCGGCGAGCAGCGCCAGGACGGCGAAGACACCCATCGCCCCGGACATCACGACCGTCGCGACGGTGGTGGCGGCGCTGTCCGGCTCGGACCATTGCCAGCCGATGGTCAGCTGCGACCACATGGCGTCCCCGAAGCCGAGGAAGACGGCCGCGCAGCAGGTGAGCGACGCGAGGCTGGCGCGGACCTGCGCCGCGGCCCCGGCCGCGCACCCGCACAGCCCGGCGTCCGCGAGCCGGGCCACGATCCCGCCCCGGATCACGTCCGCCGTGCGTGACCGCGACCGCGGCCGCTCGTCGATGTCGCAGATCAGCAACTCGGTGAACTCCTCGCCGTAGCGGGACCGCCAGGCCTTCGGGTACCAGCGGAGCAGCCGGGCGGCGCGCTGTGCTATCGGGTCTGGGGCGGCCGGGTCCGGGGCGGCTGTGTCCGGGGCGTTCATGTCAGGCCCCAGTTTCCGGCCAGGCGGCGCAACCCGATATCGGCGACCCGTCGCTGCGCGTCGAGGTGGGCCTGCAGGGTCACCGCGCCCACGGCCGTGAGCCGGTAGGGGCGGCGGCGGTCTTGGCTTTCCACGGGCTCGATCAGCCCCTGCGCCTGGAGGCGGGCGAGCGCCTCGTAGAGCGTGCCGGGCGCCAGCCGGACGCGGGCGAAGGACTCGATGTCCTTGGTCAGGGCATAGCCGTGCTTGGCGCCATCCGCGAGGCTGGCGAGGATGAGCGTGGCCGGGCCGGCGTACCGGCCGAACCCGGCGAGCGCCTTGGCATGATCCGGCTCCGGCTCGCCCCCGGCTTTCTTTCTCGGCATGGACGCCATCCTATATCGGTTACCGATCTATCGGTAACCGATACACGAAGCCGGTGCGATCAGCTGGTCAGGTCGGTGCGCAGGAGGCTGTACGTTACCCCGTCCCGCCAGGCGCCAGCACGCCAGCAGATGCCGCGGGAGATGCCCTCACGGGTAAACCCGGCCTTCTCCAGCGCGCGCTGCTCGGCCAGGTTGCCCGCCTCGGTACGGGCCTCGATGCGGTGGGCGGTCGTGTGCGTGAACAAGTAACCGGCTAGCTGGCGGTGCGCCTCGGTGCCGTCACCGTACCCGCGAGCCTCGGGCAGCAGCGCGATCCCGATCTCCCAGTAGGGGCCCGCCACCGTCGCCTTGTGCCGCCGCCAGTTGACGAAGCCGAGCGGCCGGGCGCCGCGGACCACCATCAGGACCCCGCCCTCCTGGCCCAGCAGCTGGTTCTCCGCCCAGCCCCGGCGCCACCGCGAGGGGTCACGCCAGCCGAACCAGGCGAACTCGCCGGTCGTCTCCGGGTCCTGGGTCAGCTTCTCCAGGATCGTCAGGTCGTCCTCCTGCGCCGGCCGTAGCCGCAGCTGATCACCCATACCGCGATCATGCCGGACTCCTCATATGACCTAGTGATCTGGTCATCGCGATCGTGACCCGCACCGGTCGGCTGGATCGACCGGCCGCTTCGAAGCTGTTGCGCATATCTTCTGCCGTGCGCGTCAGCCCCGATTCACGCGGGACGCATGGCCCTGGCCCCCGGACTTGACAGCAACGATGGAGCATTGTTGCTGCCCGGACAGCAACGATGTTCCATCGTGGCGGTTACTGCTGCGGGCGGAAGGGCGGATCCGGGTTGCGGGGCGGGCGTACGGGGCGCATGGGGCACGCGGGAAAGCCGTGGCGGGCACCGGCCGGGCGCGCGGGCATGGCGCGGGTGGAAACGCGGAGCGGGCCGGGTGGAAGCGCCGAGCGGGCCGGGTGGAAGCGCGGAGCGGGCCGGGGACCAGCCACGCGACATCCCTCCTTTCTCTATCGCGTTCAGATTCTGCCCGGCAGTTAATCGGCAACTCTCTAGATAACCTGCAGTGAGTCTTCTGTATACCTTCAGCAGATGGTCAGGATAGTGGGTGATATTTCGAGGGTGCTTCCTGGTGCCGGGCTGCCAGGCCGTGCCGGGGAGTCTCTAAGAGGGCGTGCCGCCTGCCCGGGTCGGCGGGACGCCCTCGCCATGTCCCACCGGATGCGATGGAGTAAGCCCACGACAGTCGGCAGCCGGCTCAGCCGGCTCAGCCGGTGAGCCTGGCGGCGAGGAGGCAGATGTCGTCGGCGCGCGGTGCGCTGCCGGGCAACATAGCCTGCGCCGCGACGCAGGTCTGCTCGGCCGAGACCGCGGTAGAGCTCCGCATGGCAACGGCGAGGGCGTCGAGGCCATCGGTGATGTCACGATGACGGTCCTCGATGAGCCCGTCGGTGTAGAACAGGACCCCGGCGCCCGTCGGTAGATGCCGGCGGGCGGTGGCGAAGGCGGCGTCGCGGGAAGCGCCGAGCATGACGCCGACGGCCGCGTCGAGGTATTCGGCTTGACCAGCCGTGCTGGTCAAGATCGGAGGCGGGTGCCCTGCGTTGGCGTAGCTGATCTCCCCGGCGGCCGGGTCGAGGACGGCGTAGACGACGGTGACCAGGGCCTCGGGCAGCAGCCGGGCCAGGGCGGTGTTGGTGCGCCGGAGCACATCGGCTGGGTGGGGATCCTCGATGGCGTACCCGCGGAGCAGGTTGCGGACCTGGCCCATGATCGACGCGGCGGCGATGTTATGGCCCACCACGTCCCCGATGACGAGCCCTACCCGGTCGCCGTCTAGCAGGAAGGCGTCATACCAGTCACCGCCAACGTCGACGCCTTCGGTGGCCGGAAGGTAGCGCACGGCGAGATCCAGGCCGGCGATCGTCGGGAGGAGATCGGGCAGCACGGAGCGCTGCAGGGTCTCGGCGATCGCGTGGTCGCGAGCGGAGGTATCGGCGTTGGCCAGCCCGACGGCCATGTGGCGGCCGAGTTCCTCGACGACCGCGATATCGGTCTCGGTGAAACATGGCCGGTCAGGGCCGCGGCCCAGGGCGAGGACACCGAGCGGATGCTGCCCGGCGGTGAGCGGCGCGACGAGCACATTGTCCGGCTTCAGCTGGCCCAGGAGGTCGGCAAGCTCTGGCGGAATGTCATCCCGGCCGGTCACCCGGGCGGCGGCATCGCGCACCAGCCGGCTGGTGCCGGTGGCGTAGACGGCCTGGACGGTCAGCTGGCCGACCGTCGGTAGCGAGTGGTCGCGCAGGTCGGCGAGGACGCAGCCGCGAGCCCGATCACGGTGGGCGATCACGGTGGCGTGCAGGGAACCGTCCCCGGTAGGCAGGGAAGTGTCCCCGGCAGGCAGGTACACGAGGCAGAAGTCGGCCATGCTATCTACCACCAGCCTGGCCGCGTGCCGGAGCAGTTCGTGCCGGTCCCGGGCGGCGGCCACCAGGTCACCGGCCCGCAGCAGGAAAGTGAGCCGTTCCCCGGCGTTGCCAGCTTCGGCGCGAGCTGCCCGCTCCCGGGCCAGCAGTTCGGCGCGCTCCCGCTCGGCACGCTGCCGGGCGGTCAGGTCGACGACGAACGACGTCCAGCGCAGCGGGCTACGGCCAATCACCGCCGCCCCGATGAGGACCGGTACCCGGTGCCCGTCGCGGTGTATGTACTCCTTCTCGAACGGCCGGCACGCGCCCGTCCGCCGCAACTGCGACAGCGCGTCCTGATCGACCCCGGCCCACTCCGTTGGGGTGATCTCCCGCCAGGCAATCCGCCCGGCCGCCAGTTCCTCCCTGGTGTAGCCGATGATGTCGAGGTAGGCGTCGTTGGCCTCGAGGACCCGCTGCTCGCCCACCACCACCACGCCGAGCACGTTCGCCTCGCGCAGCCGGCCCATCAATTCGCTGCCGTCCCTGACCGCCGCCTCCGCCCGGCTCTGCGCGGTCAGGTCCCGGAACATCGCGTAGGCGCGCTGCGGCCGGCCGTCCTGGTCCCGCGCGTCCGGGACCGCGGTGATCCGCAGCCACCGCAGCTCGCCCGTGCGGCCGTGCGGTACGCCCACCACCGCGTCAGTGACCACCTCACCCGTGCGCAGCGCCACCGTCACCGGAAACTCCTCCGGCCGCCAGGGCGAGCCATCCTCATGCACGGCATGCCACGCGGGAGCCAGGGGCCAGCTGATCATCGCATCCGCGTCAACGCCCAGGATCTCGCTCGCGGCCGGGTTCGCCTCGATGATCAACCCATCGGCAGCACAGTAAATGACACCCTGCGGCAGGGTTTCGAACAGCGTACGGTACCGGTCCTCCGTCACGGTCAGCTGCTCGGCCAGCGCCTGCTGGCCGAGCCGGTCCCGGACATGCGCGGTGACGTCGGCCGCGAACACCAGCACCCCGGCCGCGGCGCCGTCGGCACCGGGTACCGCCTGATAGGCAAAGTCGACAAACACCTGCTCGGGCCGGTCACCGCGACGGCGGATCCAGAGCTCGGTCTCATGGCCGCGGCGCGGCTGCCCGGTGGCCAGGACCTGGCCGAGCAGTTCGAACCATCCCTGGCCGGCCAGTTCCGGCCACGCCGCCCGCGCTGGCAGGCCGACCACATCACGGTCGCCGACGAGCTGCCGGTATTCGTCGTTAGCGAACGCGA
>JBKQQQ010000668.1:0-5898 GCA_052144275.1 Streptosporangiaceae bacterium | reverse complement strand
ACAACCCGGCCAGCGCCAAGCGGACCTGGCAGCTGCGGCGGGCCCTGGACCTGCTGGCCGTGCACCGGCCGCCGGACACGCCGGTCGGCTGGGTCAGGGACGCCAGCCGGCCGGGCCAGGCCGCGTCCCTCAGCACGCTGCGCGAGTTCGATCCCGGCCAGGTGGATATGCATACGCTGGTCGTCGTCGGGTCGGCCCGCCCCCGGGGGGGGGCCGGCCGGGGGGTGTCGCCACGCGACTACCGGTGGGCAGAACCGTGAACCTGATGGTCACCGCGGAGTGCCGCGGCTGCGGTGCGTGCCTGCTCACCTGCCCCGAGCACGCGATCCAGCCGGGAGCCAGCCGCCCGCTGGTTGTTCTCGCCGCCAGATGTACCGGGTGCGGCGAGTGCGTGGAGATCTGCCCGGCTGACGCGATAGAGGTGATCATATGACCGAGGTGCATCCCATCGAGGCCGAGTCGTACCGGATCCTGCGGTCCCGGATCGACCTGAGCGCGTTGCCCCCGCTCACCCGGGCCGTGACCGAGCGGGACATCCACGCGACCGCCGACTTCGACTACGTCACCGACTTGATCTGCGACGAGGCGGCGCTTCAGCGCGGCGTCTCGGCGCTGCGCCGTGAGGTCCCTGTCATCGCCGACGTGGCCATGGTCGCCGCGGGCATCACCGGCTACCCGGTGATCTGCAAGATCGGCGACTCGCTGTCAGCCCGGCTGGCGCGTACCACGAACATCACGCTCAGCGCGGCGGCGGTCCGGGTGGCGCACGGCGAGGCCGGGCCGGGCGCGATCTGGCTGGTGGGCTGCGCCCCGACCGCGCTGGCCGAGATCATGAGCAGGCAGGTCGAGCCCGCCCTGGTCATCGGCGTGCCGGTGGGGTTCGTCGGCGCGGCCGACGCCAAGGACGCCCTGCGCGCCAGCGGGATGCCGGCCTTGAGCAACATCTCGGAGAAGGGTGGTTCCGCGGTAGCCGTAGCGGCCTTCAACGCGTTGCTGCGGGTAGCCCGCGCTCCCGCCGCCGACGCACCCGGTGATCCGGAGCCCGCTCGATGAAGCCGCCGCTTCTGCTGGCCGCCCACGGGACCCGCGATCAGGCCGGGGTCGAGGCCTTCAACGCGCTGGCCGAGCGGGTCAGCGGCCTGGCCGCCGGGGACGGGACGCGGGTGGCGGGCGGCTTCATCGAGCTTTCCCCGCCGCCGCTGGGCGAGGCCGTCGCCACCCTGGTGAACGGGACCCCGGCGCACATGGTCGCGGTGCCGCTGATGCTGTCCGCGGCCGGGCACGCCAAGGGCGACATCCCTGCGGCGCTGGCCCGCGAGCGCACCCGGCATCCGGGCCTTAGGTGGACCTACGCCCGTCCCCTCGGCCCGCACCCCGCGTTGCTCGACCTGCTGGCCGCCCGGATCGCCGCGGCCAGCGGCCCCTGGGCTGCTCCCGCGGTCCTGGTCGTCGGCCGCGGCTCCACCGACCCGGACGCCAACGCGGACGTGGTCAAGACCACCCGGCTGCTGTGGGAGGGCCGGGACTACCCGCTCGCCGAGACCGCCTTCGTCTCGCTGGCCCGGCCCGGCGTGCTCGAGGGCCTGGAACGGTGCCGCCTGCTCGGTGCGCGGCAGATCGTGGTGGCCAGGTATTTCCTGTTTCCCGGGGTGCTGCCCGACCGGGTGACCGCTCGCGCCGGCCAGTACGCCGCCGCGCATCCCGAACTGGACATCAGGTGCGCCGACGTGCTGGGCGACTGCGACGAGGTCGCCGCGCTGGTCTACGAGCGGTATCACGAGGCGCTAACTGGAGATATCCGGATGAACTGCGACATGTGCGTATACCGGATCGCGATGCCGGGGTTCGAGCATCGCGTCGGCGAGCCCCAGCATCCCCACGATCACCCCCGCGATCACGCGCATGAATAACAGCTACCCGCAAGACCAACGCGACGCCATCTACCGGGTGATCGCCGAGCGGCGCGACGTCCGCCGCGGGTTCCGGCCGGACCCGGTGCCCGCCGACGTGCTCGGCCGGGTGCTCGCGGCGGCCCACCAGGCGCCGTCGGTGGGCTTCTCGCAGCCGTGGGACTTCATCGTGATCACCGACCGGGCGCGGCGGGAGCGGATCGCGGCGCTGGCGCGCCGGCACGCCGGCGAGTTCGCGGCGGACCTGCCCGGTGCCCGTGCCCGCGCGTTCGACCAGCTGAAGATCGAGTCGATCCTCGACACGCCGGTCAACATCGTGGTCAGCTGCGACCGTACCCGCGGCGGCCGGCACACGCTCGGCCGGCACGTCCAGCCGCAGACCGCCGAGTTCTCCAGCGTGCTCGCGGTGGCCAACCTCTGGCTGGCCGCCCGGGCTGAGGGCCTCGGCGTCGGCTGGGTGAGCTTCTTCGACGAGCGCGAGCTCGCCGCCGAGCTCGGGCTGCCCGCGCACCTGGAGGTGATCGCCTACCTCTGCGTGGGTTACGTCACCTCCTTCGCGGCCGAGCCGGAACTCCAGTCATCTGGCTGGGCGCGTCGCCGGCCGGTGTCGTGGGCGGTGCACGCCGAGGAATTCGGCCACCGCGGAATGCCAGGGGAGGCACCAGTGGACCCGCTCGCCGACCTGATCGCGGCGATCACCCCGCCCGACGCCGAGGCGATGGCCGCCGCAGCCGAACGGCAGGACCGGATGACCAAGCCGCGCGGCTCGCTCGGCGTCCTCGAGGACGTGTCGGTGCGGCTGGCGGGGCTGGCGGGCAGCTGCCCGCCGCCGCTGCCCGAGCCGGCCTGCGTCGCCGTGTTCGCCGCCGACCACGGCGTGCACGCGCAGGGGGTCAGCCCGTGGCCGCAGGAGGTGACCGCCCAGATGGTCGCCAACTTCCTGGCCGGCGGGGCGGTGGTCAACGCGTTCGCGGCCCAGGCCGGGGCCGAGGTCACGGTGGTCGACATGGGGGTGGCCGCCGACCTCGAACCGGTCCCCGGGCTGCTGCCCCGCAAGATCGCGCGCGGCACCGCGGACTTCACCGAGGGACCGGCGATGACCCGCGACCAGGCGGTGGCGGCCCTGGTGACCGGCGCCGAGATCGCCCGCGACCTGGTCGCGGCGGGCAACCGGTGCCTGGTCACCGGCGACATGGGCATCGCCAACACCACCGCGTCCGCCGCGCTGATCTGCGCCTTCACCGGAGCCGACCCGGCCGAGGCGACCGGCCGCGGCACCGGGATCGACGCGGCCACCTACGCACGCAAGATCGACGTGGTCTGCCGCGGCCTGGCCAGGCACCTTCCCGCTTCCGCTGCCCCCGCCCGCACCCCCGCCCCCGATTCGCCCGATCCGTCCGGTCAGGCCGACCCGGTGGGTGTCCTCGCGGCGTTCGGCGGCTTCGAGCACGCCGCCCTGGCCGGGTTCATCCTCGGCGCCGCCGCGCTGCGCGTTCCGGTGATCCTGGACGGGGTCATCGCGGGCGCCGCCGCGCTGGCCGCGGTGGCCCTGGCCCCCGACGCGGTGGCCGCCTGCTTCGCCGGGCACCGCAGCGCCGAGCCCGGCCATGCGGTTACGCTTAGCTACCTGGGGCTACGCCCGCTCGTCGACCTGGGGCTGCGGCTCGGCGAGGGCACCGGCGCCGTGCTGGCCCTGCCCCTGGTGCAGAGCGCGGCGCGCGCGCTGCGTGACGTCGCCACCTTCGATTCCGCGGGTGTGGCCGACAAGCTCTGATAGACCGAAGGAAGCATGGATCCGTACTTGCTGGGGCTCCGTCTGGGGGGCCGTCGCGTCGTCGTCGTGGGCGGGGGAGGGGTCGCGTCCCGCCGGGTGCCCGCGTTGCTCGAGGCGGGCGCGGAGATCCTCCTGGTGTCCCCGAAGGTCGCCGCCTCGCTCGAGGACCTGGCCGCCGCCGGGCGGATCCGCTGGGAGGCGCGGGGGTATCAGCCCGGCGACTGCGCCGGGGCCTGGCTGGTCTGCGCGTGCACCGATGACCCGGGCGTCAACGCGGCGGTCGCGGCGGCGGCCGAAATCCAGCGGACCTGGTGTGTCCGCGCCGACGACGCAGGGGCGTCGGCCGCCTGGACACCCGCCTCGGGCCGGGCGGGCGACGTCCGGGTGGGGGTACTCAGCGGCGACCCCCGGCACAGCGCCGCGGTCAGGGACGCGGTCGTGGCCGGGCTGCGGTCCGGCCAGCTCAGCGCCAGGCACGGGCGCGGGCGCCGGAGCGGGGTGGCGATCATCGGCGGCGGCCCCGGCGATCCCGGGCTGATCACGGTGCGCGGCCGGCAACTGCTCGCCGAAGCCGACGTGGTGCTCACCGACCGGCTGGCGCCCCGCTCGCTGCTGGACGAACTGCGCGACGACGTGGAGATCATCGACGTCGGCAAGATCCCCTACGGCCGGGCGATGGCGCAGGAGCACATCAACGCGGCGCTGATCAGCCACGCCCAGGCAGGTCGTTTCGTGGCCAGGCTGAAGGGCGGTGACCCGTTCGTGTTCGGCCGGGGGGCCGAGGAGGTGCTGGCCTGCCTGCGGGCGGGCGTCCCGGTCACCGTGGTGCCCGGCGTCACCAGCGCGGTGGGCGTGCCGGCCAGCGCCTGGATCCCGGTGACCCACCGGGGCGTCGCGCAGGAGTTTCACGTCGTGTCCGTGCACGTTCCGCCAGGTGACGAACGGTCCACGGTGAACTGGGAGGTGCTCGGAGGCAGTTCGGGGACCCTGATACTGCTGATGGCTGTGGAACGCATTGGCGCGGTGGTGCACGAACTGATGCGATACGGACGCAGTCCGGATACTCCCGTTTCGGTAATCGCAGACGGTACTCTGCCGACTCAGCGCACAATTAACTCAACGCTGGAGCAAGTGGAGAGCCTTGTGGCGAAGGAGGGGATCCGGCCGCCCGCGATCGTCGTGGTAGGCGACGTCGTGACCGTCGCCGCGGAGATTACAGAACTCATGCGCGATGTGACTGCCTGACGAACGAGATAAACTCCGCGTGCCAGGCGATCAAGCTAATGGCCCCCCGCCCCAGGAGACCCCGAGAAACCCCGATAGGCCCGCCGGGGTTTCCGCGGGGGTTTTGAGGAGGACGTTACAACGATGGAAGGTCAGGGCGTGGCGGCTTCTGCGGCGTCGGCGGCGTCGGCGGCCGGCGGGCACGGCGAGTCCGGCCCGGGTGCTGGCGTCGCCGCTGAGCTTGACCACCCTGCCGAGAACCATGTGACCAGTGATATTGCGGACGGTGGTGAGGGCCAGGGGCGTGGGGATGACAGTCACGTGACGGTTGCACCGGGTTACCCAGAGGCGTCCGCTCAGGATTCCGGTATGTCGCAATTGCCCGCATCCTCCCAGGCGACCCGATCACCGCGAGAAGAGCGGTCATCCCAGGAGTCTCAGCCGGAATTGCCGTCTCAGCAGATTGAATCGGACAAACTGGATAGCATTGTTGATCCCGATCGAAACGATAATGCTGTCGCAAGGGATGAGAATACGGGCCACAACCAGACCGCGGCCGGCCTCGCGCCTCCCGCGGTAGACGCTCCCGCGGGGGGCGCCCCCGCGGCAGATACCCCCCCGGCTGATGCCCCCCCGGCTGTCACGCCGCCCGAGACCGCGGCCGCGGCCGGCTCCGTGCCGCCCGAAACCGCCCAGCCCGAAACCACCCAGTCCGCGAGCGGTAACCCCGCGAGCCGTAAGCCCGCAAGTGGTAAGCCCGAGACCGTCCAGTCCGAAACCGCCCGGTCCGTGAGCGGCGAGCCCGAGACCGTCCAGTTCCCGGCCGTGACGCTGGGGGCCACCGAGCTCGTCGCGGATTCTGCTCCCCAAGCCGCCCAACCCGAGCCCGTGACCGAGCAGTTCCCGGCCATCCCGGCCGGAACCGGCGAGCCCGGTTCCCCTGCCGAGCCCCAGGCCGCCGCGTCCCGGCCCGAGCCCGTTGCCGCCGCC
>JBKQQQ010000667.1:0-12125 GCA_052144275.1 Streptosporangiaceae bacterium | reverse complement strand
ATGGCATGGCGGTTGGAAGGGAAGTATTTCGAGTCGTGCTCGTGCGATGCGGTGTGCCCCTGCACCTGGTCGGCGCTGACGGCGAAGGCCACGCTTGACCGGTGCCGCGCGCTGCTGGCCTATCACGTCGAGTCCGGGGAGATCGACGGCGTCGACGTCAGCGGCCTGAGCTTCGCCTTGTTCCTGGACACGCCGCCGGTGATGAGCGAGGGCAACTGGCGGGTGGGGGTCTTCCTCGACGAGACCGCGTCCGATAGCCAGGCCGCGCAGCTCGGGACCGTCCTGTCGGGGCAGGCGGGCGGTCCGCCGGCCATGCTCGGCCCGCTCATCGGCGAAATGCTCGGCGTGGAGAAGGCGCCCATCACCTATAGCGAGGACGGCCGCGGCCACCACGTCAGGATCGGCGACGCCATCGACGTCGGCGTCGAGGATTTCGTGGCCATCGAAGGTCACGATCCGGTCCAGCTGACCAACGTGTTCCATCCGTCGAATACCACCCTGACGGTCGCGCCGGCCAACGCCGCGCACCTGTCGACGTTCGGGATCGACTGGGGGCGCGAAGGGCAGAGCGGCTTCTCCGCGCCGTTCTCGTGGTCCGGCTGAACGGCTGGCCAGGGTGAGCGGCTCCGTGCAGCTGGCCCAGCCGAGCCTGGCCCGCCGGGAGACCGCGCTTCTGCTGATCGCGGCGGCTGGCGCCTGGGTCGCGACGTTCGCTCTCGCCCGCGGGATGGCCGGGATGACCGGCACGATGGGGCTGGGCCTCGTCGTGTTCGTGCCGGTGTGGACGCTGATGATGGCCGCGATGATGCTGCCCTCCGTGACCCCGACGGCCACCCTGTACGCCAGGACCATCCCGGGCAGCGGGGCGGCGCCGGGCAGCTGGGCGGCGCCGGGCAGCTGGGCGGCGGGCCGCCGGGCGGCCCGGATCACCGGGCTCGTGGTCGGCTACCTCGGTGTCTGGGCCGCCGCCGGCCTGCCCGCCTACGGACTGGCCTGGCTCGCGGGCTGGCTGACCGGGCGGCATCCCGGCGCGGCGCACATCGCGGCCGTGGCGGTTTTCGCGGTGGCCGGGACGTACCAGCTGACCGGCCTCAAGGACCGCTGCCTGGCCCGCTGCCGCTCCCCGCTCGGGCTGCTCCTGCACTACGGCTCGTACCGGGGCAGGCTCCGCGACCTGCGGGTCGGCGCCCACCACGGCGGGTACTGCCTGGGCTGCTGCTGGGCGCTGATGGTCATCCTCATCGCGGTGGGCGTGATGAACCTGGCCGCGATGGTCGGGCTGGCGGCCCTGGTGCTGATCGAGAAAACCTGGAGCCGGGGCCCGGCCGCCGGCCGGCTGGCGGGCACGGCCGCGCTGGCTCTCGCGGTCGCCACGATCTGGCTTCCGTGGCTGGCCCCGGGCCTGCATGCCACCCCCGCGATGATGGGCTGACCGTCATCATCGTGGGCGGTTACCGCCCTTATAGGGAAGTCGAACAAATGCTCTACAGATCTGGACTGGCCGGGATATTTGTCGGCAGTGTCATCGCATCCGTCCCGGCTGGGGGCCTCCTAGAGGGTGACGACCGGCCTTTCGTGCCATCAGGGTGATGGAATCCGGGGTGGCACGAGGTGGAATGGTGCCTGACGGCAAGGGAGGTGTATGGGCCAGACGGCGAGGTTCCAGGAGACTTTGCGCAGGCTGGCGATGATCGACGAAGGCTTCGTCGAAGGCGAGGCCGGGCTGGGACTTGGCCCGGCCGGCACACCGGCGCTGGATTCCAAGACCGCAGCGTTGCTGCGAGTAGGGGTGTCGGTGGCCATCGGGCCGCCGGGGGTCTGCCTGGAATGGAGCGTCGGCCGGGCGCTGGCGACGGGCGCGACCGAGGACGAGATCGCCGACGTGCTGCTGGTGATCGCCCCGGTGGCCGGGCTCGGCCGGGTCGTCGCCGCCGCTCCCGATGTGGCGACTGCGCTGGGGTATGACATCACGGCCGTGCTGGAAGAGCCAGACGGTCACTGATGCTCTGCAGCTAGTCACGTCGACCTGCGGACCGGCGGATGAGCATTCCCACTCGCTGAGGATGAATTGCCCCAGCGGAGGCAAGCGCCTCCAGCGCAGCGACCCGCAAAGGAGGCAGGCATGGCGACCGGTCATCAGCACGGAGCCGGGTGGACGGTGGTGCTGCCGCGCCAACCGGTCAGCATCGCTAAGGGCCGCCAGGAAGGCGGCTACACCGCCGCGTGTGAGATCCGCTGCGACTGCGGTGATCATCCCGACCTGGATTACCGCGAGGTCTCCCTCAAGCTTCAGCGGATCCGGGGGCCCTACCCGATCGCGGACGGCGTTGCCGCATACGAGAAAGGCCTCGGGCCTGGACCCGCAGCCCGGGGCGGCACGCCGGCCGGGATGACAGATCTGGCTGGCCAGCGGTGAACGCCGAATTCTTCGTGCTGGCGTTCACCGCGGCGCTGAATCCCAAGCTCCTCGCCCTTGACCTGCTGCTGATCGAGAATCGGCGGCCACGGGCGATGTTCTTGTGCGTCCTGCTGGGCGGCATGACCGTGGCCCTGACGATCGGCCTGCTGGACGTGCTCACCGTCCACGCCGACGCGATCAAATCCCAGGGAAAGGCGAGCGCAGGAGTCGATCTGGCCTTGGGCTTGCTGCTGCTGACCGTCGGCGGGCTACTGGCGACCGGCCGCGTGCACGGCCGGAAGCGGTCACCAGTCCCGGCAGGTAACGTGCCGCCGGAGCAGCCGGAGAAGAAGGAGAGCTGGGCGGCGCGGGTGCTGGCCGAGCCGCGGCTCGGGCTGGCGATGCTGGTCGGCGCGCTGGTCGGCCTGCCGGGCGCCAGCTACCTGACCGCGCTGCACCACCTGGTCGCCGGGAAGTACTCCACCGTAACCCAGGTCATCGCCGTTGTTGTCTTCGTCGTCATCGAGTTCTTGCTGATCATCATCCCGTTCGCGTTCCTGGAGCTGCGGCCGGAGGCCACCAAGGCGCTGCTCAGGCGCTCCCAGGACTGGCTGCTAGGCCACGCCTTTCAGCTCATGGCCGGCATCGCCCTGCTCCTGGGTGCCTATCTGACAGTCAGCGGCCTGGTACGCCTCAGCTGACCTGCCACTGTGGCCCACCGCCTGCCGCCCAGGGTCGCAGATCCGCATCTCACAGACCGGAAACGAGATATCGAGGCGATGGAGACCGGGACGCTACAGGCGTTCGCCGCCGCGCTTGGTGGCCTCGGTCGCGCATGCCAGCGTTAGGTGTTGCGTGCGGCCATCCCTGCTGGGTACCGCTGATCTCGGCCTTCAGCGTCAGTCAAGCCAGATGGCATGAGCTGTGCCTCATAGCCGAACTGGGATGACCTTCGGATGTGCGCACTGGCGCGAGCAGCGTCCGATCAGATCAGCCCAAGCTGGCGGGCTCGGCGGACCGCCTCGCCGCGGTGAGCCGCCGCCAGCTTGCGGCATATGTTTTTGAGGTGCGTCTTGACGGTGTGGATGGAGATGTGCATCTGGCTGGCGACCTCGGCGTTGCTCAGCAGACCTGAGACGTGCCTTAGCACCTCCTGCTCGCGTTCCGAGAGCGGCTCAACTACCAGGATCGCTGCTTGCTCCCACGCGCCCGGCAGCGGCGGAAGTTGCTCGCGGCGCAGGGCCGGCGGGAGCAGGCACCTGTGGATGCCGGCCAGTTCAGGGTCACGCCGCAGCACCGGCCTGATCCAGCGGCGCTCTACCGCAAATGGCAACCTGAGCTGCTCAGGTTCGGCCAGCCGCAGCGCGGAGGCTAGTGACCGGTGACTCCGCACGCGGTCGCCGCTGTCGTGGCTGAGCCGGGCATCAACCAGCCACGCTTGCACGCGTACCCGGTCGGGCGCGCCGCTGTCGGCGGCGAGCGCGGGTGCGAGCACGCGCCGCGCGTTGTCGGTGTCTCCGGCAGCCACCCAAGCGTGCGCTAGCGTGACCGCAGCCTCCAGCGAGTCCTCGGCGCCGGCTCGTTCGGCTGCGGCCAAGGCTGCCTGAATGTCGCCTGTGGCCACGTATGCCCGCGACTGGACCAGGCTCAGCCTGTGGTCGAGCCACGCCGGAACAGAGCATCCGGACCGTGCCCTGGCGATGATCTGCATGACCATGGCAGCGCGTCCTTCGGCCAGGGCACCCCCCGCCGCGACCAGATAGGCGATCGCCCCGATCAGCTTGTCCGGGCTGACGTCCAGGGCGGCGTCGGCCTGCTTGAGCCAGCTGCCCGCCTCAGGCAGCTCATTACGTTCCAGGTGCACCCAGGCCAGGGCGGCCAGCGCCGCGGGGTCCGGGTTCTGGACAGGCGGCTGCCCCGAGCTGGTCGTAGACGCAATCGCCTGGGCGGCCAGCTTAGCGGCGCGCCGCAGCCGGCCGCGCAAAGCCTCCACCAGTGCCAGATGCCCAAGGCAGTCCGCTGGTCCCTCTTCCCCGACCGAAGCGGCCTGGGCGGCCATCCCCGCCTGCAGGACGCGGACCGCCTCGTCGAGATGGCCCGACCACAGCTCGGCAGCTCCGCGGCCGGACAGCACCAGCGCCTTAATGCCAGGATGCCGGTTGAGCTTGTCGCCCGGGACCCTGCTGACCAGCACCTCGGCACGGGCAGCGGCGGCCGCCGCCGCCATCAGATCCCCGCTGCGGCGGGAAGCGGCCAGGCGGATCATCGCGGCGGCCAGCCGACCCGTGGGCTCCTGATCGGCGGGGACACGCTCCAAGATGCCGTCGGCGGCATCCAGCGCGGCGGCGCAGGATTCAGGCCGGCCAGCAGACAGCGCAATCGCGGCCGAGACCAGGTGCGGCTCGGGCCTGATCCAGACTTGGCCGAACGGCATGCCCGCGAACTCCTCAGCCAGGACCTCACTGCCCCGCGGCTCGAGGATCTGGCCGATCGCCAGATCCTCGATGACCATGCTGGCGGCCAGTTGCCAGTCGCCGACCTGGGCCGCTTGCCGCACCGCTTCAGTGAGCAGCCCGTTCCGCTCATACCACCGGGCAGCTCGCTGATGCAAGGTGGCTACCCGGTCCGGATGCTCGCGCCGCAGCTTCATGCGCAGTACTTCAGCGAACAACGTGTGGTAGCGGTACCACCCAGCGCCGATCGGCCGGATGAACGCGTTCGCCCGCGCCAAGGCCGCCAGGATTCCCTCGGCCAGCTCCGTGCCGGCCAGTTCAATGGCCGCTTCGGCGCTGACCCGGTCCAGGATGGAGGTGCCCAGCAGAACATCGCGGACCTGCGGCGGCCAGGTGTTGAGCACCTCCTCCACCAGATAGCTGGTCAGGACGCTGTCCTCCCCGGCCAGCTCCCTGATGAACTGGTCCGGATCCGGATGAGCGCCCAGGGAGACCGCGGCCAGCCAGAGCCCAGCCGCCCAGCCCTCTGTCCTCCGGGTCAAGCACTCCAGTCGGCCTGCTGTCAGCGTGCTGCCATGTCGGGCCAGCAGCAAGTCGGCTTCGGCGGTGCTGAACGCCAGGTCGCTGGCCCGGATCTCGGCCAGCTCCCCAGCAAGTCGGTAGCGGTGCACCGGCAGCAGCGGATCCATCCGCGAGGAAACCACCAGGCGCAGCCCAGGCCCCACATTCCGCAGCACGTAGTCAAGCCCTTCCAGCACCTTGGGGGCGGTCAGCAGGTGCAGGTCATCAAGGACCAGCGTCACCGGCGGGTCCTGGGCCGCCAGCGCCGCCGCGAGCTCCAACAGGAACACATGGTCGCCCGCCCGGCCCCGCACAGCAGCCGGCAACGCCCTCGGCAGGGTAACGCCGGACCGGCGCAGCGCCGCCACGAGATAAGACCAGAAGACCCCTGGCCGGTTATCGAACTCATCCAAGCAGACCCAGGCAACAATCCCGGGTTCGGTCACGGCCCACAACGCCAGGGCCATGGTCTTGCCCGCGCCCGGAGGGCCTGTGACAACAGTCAGCTGGCACCACCGCACACCCTCGGCGATGAGCTTGGTGATGCGCGAGCGCTGCACGGCCCCCTCCGGCACACCCGGCGCGGTGATCTTCGCTGCCAGGACCGGATCGTCGGCGGACACTACGGACCGCCTGGTGCGGTCGCCACCTGGCTGGCGCCATGGGTCGCCATCGATACCTCCCTGCTGCCTTCTCCCCTGGCCAGCGACTTGACAGTCGCGAGCCCTTGGCCATTACATGTTTGGGATACTGGCCGGTCCACCATGCCCGGCCGATATGGAAGGCGCCTCGCCCTGATAACCACAAAACGCCAGACGGTAAGGCCGCGCATCGTGCCATCGGCATGAAATCCGAATCTCGGCAGCTCAGATCCCGAGCCACTCCGCGTAGGACCTGGATTCATCCGGGCCGGGTTCCACGCCCCCGGGCAGGGCCTGGGCGAACATGAGCGCGGCGGTGGCCTCGAGTTCGCTGCGCAGCAGATCGGCGGGGCCGGTCGCCTCGAATCCCAGTGTCCACCAGTCCTGGCTGCGCGCGTGGATCTCGGTGAGTTCCACCTCGCACCGCGACTCCTGGCTCAGCCCTGGGGCGCGGGCCTCGACCTGCCCGCTGGCCAGCGAGAACTGGCTGATGCGCCGCCTCTTGCGTACCGGTCTCCAGCCGGCCGGTTCGCTGCTGTCGGGGCGGAGCGGGCTGAAGGGAAAGGACCATTTCTGCCAGGACTCCATGCGGCCGCGGGCGCGGCCCGGCACCTCCAGGATCCCCGGGCTGCCTCGGTACACCTTCACCTCCAGCGCCCTGTCCCCGCGGACCTTCACCGACAGCCCGCGCAACTGCGGATCCAGGAGATAGGTGTCCTCGCGTGATTCCATCCGGGCCGGGAAGCGTGCGAACCATCCGGCCACCGCAGTCTCCAGCTGGCCCGGGAAGATCCAGCGCACTTCCAGGCTGCGGGCTGCTTCCGTGACCGGGTTCTCAGGCGGTTCAGCCGTCATCGTCACATGCTCCTGACACTGGCCGGCGGCCCATCTAGGGGCACTGCTGCCGCGTGCGGCGGCAACGCCGATCAGGCAGGTGAGCTGCACGGAGATACCCAGCACCTCATCCAGCCGGAGCTTGCCTGCCTTCTCCGTGGCCGTCCGGGGCGGAGGCGCCGCTAATCGGCAAGGCGCCGCCTTGGGCCGCCTCTCGTTCCTCCTTGTCGGGTAGTCCCCGGACGGCGCCGATGATGGCCACGGCGATGGTGGCGCCGATTACCGGCCCGAGAATATAGATCCACCAGCCGGTGTAGTCGTTGCCGACGATGTCCGGGCCCAGGGTGCGGGCAGGGTTCATCGAGGCGCCGCTGATCGGGCTGGCGAACAGGCCCAGCAGCGCCACGGTGGAGCCGACCGCGATGGCGGCGTTATGGCCGATGCTGCGGCCGCCGGTGGCGGTGTTCAGGATGATGCTGACCAAGATCGCGGTCAGCACGGTCTCCATCACCAGCGACCGCCAGTCCCCGCCCGGCTTGGCGATCGGGTAGTTCCCGCCCGCGCTCACGTCACCGAACATGGCCTGCAAGAACAGCGCGGCGCCGATGGCCCCGGCGAACTGGGCCACCCAGTACGGCACCACCCACCCGGCGGGGAACACCCGGCGGCTGGCGAAGGCAGCGGTCACCGCCGGGTTGATGTGCAGTCCCGATAGCGGGCCCCAGGCGTAGATCATGGCCATCACCACCGCGCCGGGCGCGATCACCGCGGCGGTCCGGCTGATCGGCCCGCCGCCGGCGTAATGATTGATCACCCCGGACCCGGCCGCCACCGTCACCAGCACGAACGTACCAACGAACTCGATGATCAGCCGGATCCACAACGGCCGCGGCCGCAGGGTATCCTCCTCGAACTGGATCAGGTACCGGCGCCGCAGCGACGCGGCGTGCTCGGCGTCCATACCGGTGGTGACGTCTGCCACGGTGTGCCTCCATGTTCTCCCGTACGTTCCCCGCTAGATCGCGGCTACCAGGCTGTGTCACCTCAGGGCGGGTTAGCGGGCCGGCAAAAAGGGGCTCAGGCCCTTTCAAACGCCCCCTTCCGGACTAGATGGGCGGACCTGGTCCGGTCCTAGATCTCGGTGGCCGCCTCGGCTCTGCCGTCTTTCACCGCGGCCTGAAGCGCGGCGTAGTCGCGTTCGTTCTGGTCGGCGTAGGTTTCGGCGAAGTCGGCGATCGCCTGGTCGAATGCGCCGGAGCCGCCGAGGTAGGCGGCCAGCGCCACCCGGTCGCCGGAGCGGGCGTGCGCCCGGGCCAGAGTCCATCCGCACAGGCCGGCGTAGACCCGCAGGCCCGAGGGGAGCGCCAGCTCGATCGGGGCGGAGAATTTCCAGTCCTTGAGCTGGCGTACGTAGAAGTCGCGGTCCACCTTGTCCGGCCCGGGCACGCGGGTCCAGCCCAGGAAGATGTCGCTTTCGGCCTGCATCAGGTGCTGGCCGGCGACGACCCGCTCGCCCTGGTTGGCGTACTGGCTGCGCCCGCAGTAGGGGGCCAGGACGGATGGCTGGGCCTCCTTGGCCTGCAGGAACAGCGGTTCGACTCCGTCTCCGCTGTCCATGAGCAAGATCCGGGCGCGGGTGCCTACGCTGCCGACCCCGACGACCTTTTGGGCCGCCTGGACCAGCGTGAACTGCTCGAGCAGGTGCCGCCGGTCAGACTGCAGGGTGCGCCGGTACTTACCCAGCACCGTGCTGATCTCCGCATACAGCGCGCTGGCCTGCACATCGGAGAACAGCTCCTCGACGGGAACGATCATCGGCGGGTCGCTTATGATCCGCCGCCGGCCCTCGACCAGGGCGGTCAGCTTGCCCAGCGCCTTCGTGCTGTCCTTGGTGTGGGCCTTGGCCAGCAGCTTCTCGGCTTCCTTGAACCTCTTCGCCTTGAACTGCGACCTGAACTGCCCTAGGGCCTGCTCGATGTCCAGGTGCGCATACCAGACATCCAGGAACGGCTGCTCCGCGAAGCCTCGCATCGCCGTCCGGTACCCCTCCACCGCGGCCAGGACGATCTTGCGGCGGGCCTTGGTGGCGAACCCGTTATCCCGGCCCGCCACCGCCAGACTGGCGGCCAGCCGCTTGACGTCCCACTCGAACGGCCCTGGCAGGGTCTCGTCGAAGTCGTTGACGTCGAAGACCAGGCGTCGCTCCGGCGAGGCGAACGCCCCGAAATTGGACAGGTGGGCGTCCCCGCACAGCTGCACCCGCAAACCGGAGGCGGGCGTGCCGGCCAGGTCCGCCGCCATCGGCAGCGCCGCGCCGCGGTAGAACGTGAACGGCGACACCAGCATCCGCCCGTGCCGGACCGGCACCAGCTCCGGCACCCGTGACTTCGCCTGCCCCAGCAGCAGCCCGACCGGATCCCGCGACCCGCCAGGGGCGAACTCCGCATGCGACTCCAGCGGGGCCACCGCCCGGGCATCCTTACCCCGGGCCACCCGGTCCGCACGACTCAGCTGCTCCACCGCCCCGGCCCGCGGCGAACCTTTACCGGATGCCCGCGCGGCAGGGCTTCCTGACGCAGCACCCTCAGTCGTCACCGTCATGGCCACTCCTTCCGCCCAGGCCGATAAGCAGGGCCGGCCGGCGCCGGAGAACCACGGTCCAGCCATGCTCAGGCTGGCTACCGATCGTCACACCGCCGTTCGCTGAAACACGCCCCACTCTGCTGCTGAGAGGGGTAGCGCGCATCGTCCCGAAGGGATGAAGCGAAGCAGGGCGCAAGGGCTGGCGGAGCATGTGCCATGGACCCTAGGGCGGGTGCTCATCTGGGACCAACGACCCTAGCGGGCGATCGGGCGTGCGATATGGTCATGAAATATTCACAAACCAGCGCGTGGGCAGGCACGACGGCCGATGATCAGGGCGGGCATGACTAGACGGCGCGCCTGGGGTGCCAGTGGGCTGCATCGCCGCGAGAAGCACGTCGAGCAGCACCCAAAACCGGCGTGCGATTTTGTTACTCACGCCAGCTGGTGCGCAACGCCGGCGGCTGCTGAATCAGAAGGCATCCTCGGGGCATGAGCGTGAGCGACGTGCGGCAGCGGGACGGCCGGTCGCGGCGTGCGGGCGGGCCAGCGTTCGACCTTTTGGCGTCCAAGCTCCGTCGTCCGGTGATACGGCCTGGGACCGTGTGTCGTCCGGCCCTGGTCGAACGGCTGGCGCGGGGCGGCCTCGGCCCGGTCGTCTCGGTGGTCGCGCCGGCTGGCTACGGCAAGACGACGCTGCTGTCGCAGTGGGCCGAGGGTAACGGCCAGGCCTTCGCGTGGGTGTCGGTCGACGATGGGGACAACGACGCGAAGGTCCTGCTCAGCTACGTCGCGGCAGCGCTCGATGCGGTCGAGCCGATCGATGAGCGGGTGTTCGATGCGCTGGCCTCCCCGGTGAGTTCGGTGCCCGGCTCAGTCGTCCCCAGGCTGGGGTCCGCGTTTTCGTCGATGACCTCGCCGGTCGTGCTGGTCCTGGACGACGTGCACGTGCTGCATAACTCCGAATGCCGGGCCTCGCTGTCGGTGCTGGCCGATCACGTGCCGGCCGGCTCGCGGCTGGCGTTCGCCGGCCGTGCCCCGCCGCCGCTGCGGATCGCGCGGCTCCGCGCCGAGGGCAAGATCCTGGAGATCGGCCCGGACGACCTGGCGCTGACCTGCGATGAGGCGTCATCGCTGCTGCGCAACGCGGACCTCGCCCTGGCCGAGGAAGATGTGGCGGAGCTGCATGAGCGGACCGAGGGATGGCCGGCCGGGCTGTACCTGGCGGCTCTGTATCTCCGGGAGGGCGGCCCGTTCGCGAGCGCGGCGTTCTCCTTCGGTGGCGATGACCGGCTCGTCAGCGACTACCTGGAGTCGGAGTTCCTCTGCCGGATCTCCCGCCGGCAGCGAGCGTTCCTGACCCGGACCGCGGTGCTGGAGCGGATGTGCGGGCCGCTGTGCGATGCGGTGCTTGAGGTGGGCGGATCGGCTGCGGTCCTGGCGGACCTGGCCGGGGCGAACGTGCTGCTGGTGCCGCTGGACCGGCGGGGGGAGTGGTACCGCTACCACCATCTGTTCCGCGACATGCTGCTGGCGGAGCTGGGCCGCCTGGAGCCCGGCCTGATGGCCGTCCTGCGGCGCCGCGCCGCCGGCTGGTACGTGCGGAACGGCTGGCCCGAGGAAGCGCTGGAGTACTCCATGGCAGCCGGGGACGTCGACGGGGCCGCCCGCCTGGCGGGGCAGCTCGTGGTGCCGGCCTACCGGCAGGGCCGGGTCACCACCATCCAGCGGTGGTTCAGGTGGCTGGAGGACCGGGGCGGGATCGAGGGACACCCGATGGCCGCGGTGCTGGCCTCGTTGTTTGCCGCGCTGACGGGGCGGCCAGTTGACGCCGAGCGGTGGGCCGATGCGGTCGATCGCTGGCAGCACGGGGATCCGGCCCGGCCCGGTGACCCTTCCGCCGAGGCGTGGGCCGCCCTGCTCCGGGCCATCTTGTGCCGGCGGGGGACCGAACAAATGCGCGCCGACGCAGACGAGGCCGTACGCGGGTTCGCGGCGGGGAGCTTCGTGACGCCAGCCCCCGCGCTTCTGCAAGGGATCGCGCGCATCCTTTGCGGTGACCTCGATGGTGGCGATGAGTCCCTGGAGGATGCGGTCAGCGTCGGGGAGGAAGCCGACGCACCCGATGATCTCGCAATCGCCCTGTGCGAGCGATCGCTGGCGGCGATGGCACGCAGTCAATGGGACCGGGCAGAAGACCTCGCCGGACGAGCACGCGCCGTCTTGCGCCAGGCCGGGATCCAGGAAAGCTATATGACACCCCTCATCTGCGCGCTGCGAGCCCGCGCAGCCGTGCACCGGGGAGATGTCCCGGCGGCGCGCCGGGAACTCCTCAGTGCCCAGCACCTGCGGCCGTTGCTGACCTACGCGCTTCCCTACCTCGCCGTCCAGGCCCGGCTCGAGCTGGCTCGGGTCCACCTCGCGCTCGCCGACCCGGCAGGTGCCAGGACGCTCATGCGTGAGGTCGATGACCTGCTCAGGCGCCGGCCCGGCCTCGGGACCCTCGTCGGGGAGGCCAGGGCGCTGCGGGCTCAGCTCGCCAGGGAACGCGGCTCAGGCGTCCCCGGAGCGTCGGCGCTGACCGCTGCCGAGCTGCGCCTGCTGCCGCTGCTGTCCACCCACCTGTCGTTCCCGGAGATCGCCGCGGAGATGTTT
>JBKQQQ010000666.1:0-5022 GCA_052144275.1 Streptosporangiaceae bacterium | reverse complement strand
GAGCCGGAAATGACCAGTGACACGAAACTGGGAGCCCGTCCTCTCGGTACGGACTCCCAGCTCACCGGGCGGAGGCTCGGGGATTTGAACCCCGGATGGGCGTGAACCCAAACCGCATTAGCAGTGCGGCGCCATAGACCGGACTAGGCGAATCCTCCACCCGCACGCGGGGGTGCGGTGGGCCATAGCGTACCGGCAAAGACCCAGCTCCGGCAAAGCATCTGGCGGGGCGTTCAGCGGATCTCGATGATCTCGTAGTCGCCGCGCTGGTACGCCTCCCGCATCTGCCGCTTGGAGAACTTGCCCACGCTGGTCTTGGGCACTTCGGCGACGAAGCACCAGCGCTCGGGAAGCTGCCAGCGCGGGATCTGCTCGATCATGAAGGCCCGCAATTTCTCGGCGGATACCTCCGCACCGGACCGCAGCACCACCGCCGCGAGTGGCCGCTCGCCCCACTTGTCGTCGGCGACCCCGATCACCGCGGCCTCGGCCACGTCGGGATGGGCCATCAGGATGTTCTCGAGTTCCATCGAGGAGATCCATTCGCCGCCGGACTTGATCACGTCCTTGGCCCGGTCGGTCAGCCGGATGAAGCCGTGCTCGTCCATCGTGCCCACGTCGCCGGTACGCAGCCAGCCGTCATGGAACTTGGCCGGGTCGTCGTCCTTGTAGTACGAGCCGGTGATCCAGGGGCCGCGCACCTCGATCTCGCCGACCGCCTCGCCGTCGCTCGGCAGCAGCGCCCCGCCGTCCCCGGCTAGCCTGCCCTCGACGGTGCAAAACAGCCGGCCCTGGCTGTCCCGGTACGACCACTCCTCCTCCTTGCTGACGCCGGGCGGCGGGTTCGCCACGCTGGCCAGCGGCGACGTCTCGGTCATGCCCCAGGCCTGCAGCAGCCGCACGCCGAGCTCCGTTTCGTACTTGACCTGCATCGCGTGCGGCACTGCGGAGCCGCCCGCGATGACCAGGCGGAGCGAGGACAGGTCGCCGCCCTCGGCCCGCATGTGCGCCAGGACGCCCGCCCAGATCGTCGGCACACCGCCGGCGACGGTGACACGTTCGTCGCCGATGAGCCGGACCAGCGTGGCCGGCTGCAGGTCCCTGTCGGGCATGATCAGGGCAGCGCCGGACAGCAGGCAGGCGTAGGCCAGGCCCCAGGCGTTGGCGTGGAACATGGGCACCACGGGCAGCACGCGGTCCCGCTCGGACAGAGCGAAGGCGTTCCCCAGACAGGCGCCCATCGAGTGCAGGTAACTGGACCGGTGGCTGTAGACGACGCCCTTCGGGTGTCCGGTGGTGCCGCTGGTGTAGCACATCGCCGCGGCCGACTGCTCGTCGAGCGATGGCCAGTCGAACAAGTCAGCCTCGGCGGCGAGCAGGTCCTCGTAGCTGTGCACGCTCGCACCGGTGAGCTGGTCGGCCCCGGGCGTCTCGGCGAGCGGGCCTCCGGTTACGATCACGTGCTTGACCGTGGGCGCCTGCGGCAGGATCTCGGCGAACCTGGGGACCAGCGACGCGTCCACGATGACGACGCGGTCTTCCGCGTGAGTGGCGATGTAGCCGACCTCGGCCGTCCCGAGCCGGATGTTCAGCGTGTGCAGCACCGCGCCCATGGAGGGCACCGCCAGGTAGGCCTCGAGGTGCTCGCCGTTGTTCCACATGAAGGTGCCGACACGCTGGTCGGCGTCGACCCCCAGCCGACGCAGGGCGTTAGCCAGCCGCGCGGCCCGGCGGCCGGCTTCGGCGTAAGTACGACGTCTGGTCCCGTCCCCGGTCCAGGTGACAACTTCGCGATCGCCGAATACGGACGTTCCGTACCGCATGATCGACGTGATCGTCAGCGGGAGATCCATCATCGTGCTCCGCACCGACCCACCTCCTCTAGGTGCCTGACCTGCATACCTGATAGTGCCATGAGTCAGGCGCCCGGCAGTAGCCCCTCCGCCCTGCACGCGGTCCTCGACGCGGACACCGACGAGGTCCTCGGTCCCGCCGCGGCCCGCGAGTCTGCCGTTATCTAGGAGACTCTACGAAATTTCTTAGAGTGTCCAATGGTCGCGTAGACCCGGTGATGGGCAGGCGCGGCTAGATCGGCTGCGAGCGCAGGAACTTGCCGAAGTGCGGGACGGTGAAGGCGATCAGGCCGCGCTCGGAGCTGTAGATCAGGCCCTTCTTGATCAGCCCGTCCCGGGCCGGCGACAAGCTGGACGGCTTGCGCCCGAGCTCGTCGGCCACGATCGAGGTCGGCACGGGGTCATCCCCGGTGGCGGCCATCGCCCGCATGTACTCACGCTCGGCCGGCGTGGCCCGCTCATACCTGCTGCCGAAGAACCCTACGGCCAGCTCACCCTCTGCCTCGGGGGCCGCCACGCTCACGTCCGCGGCCGTCACCGGGCTCGACGCCGCCACGTCCCAGGTCACCTTGCCGTAAGCCTGGACGAAGTAGGGGTAGCCGTCGGCGGCGGCGTAAAGAGCGTCGAGCGCCTCGCTGGTGAAGGTCACGTCTTCCCGCCGAGCCGGGGCGAGCAGGGCCAGGTCAGCGGCTTCCCGGTCCAGGCGGTCGATGCGCGTGTACCGGAACAGCCGCTCGGAATAGCTCTTGCTGGCCGAGAGCACGGACGGCAGATGGGGCAGGCCCGCGCCGACCACGATGAGCGGGCCGCCCGTCTGCGACAACTCGTGGCAGGCGGCGCAGAGGGCCGATACGTCGGCCGCAGGCACGTCCTGCATCTCGTCGACGAACAAGGCGATCCCGACACCGAGGTCGGCGGCGACCGACGCAGCCTCGGCGAACAGTTCCGTGAGGTCGACCTCGAGGTCACCGGAATCCGCCCGGCCGCGCTGAGCGGGCACGTCGATGCCCAGCGTTACGGTGACCGAGGACCCCTTGGGTACGTTGGGGTCGCGCTGGGCGAAGGCCTTGAGGACGCCGAGGAAGTACTCGATCCGGTCCGGGGCGCGATGCCGGGGCGCGAGTTCCCGCACCGCCATGTGCATCGCGGCCGCGACCGGTCGCCTGATCGACTGGTCCGGCCTGGCCTCGATCTTGCCGGTCCCCCATAGCCGCTGCAGGGCCATCGACCTGAAGGTGTTCAGCAGCACCGTCTTGCCGACCCCGCGCAGCCCGGTCAGCACCATGCTCCGCTCCGGGCGGCCGCGGGCTATCCGCTCGAGCACCACCTCGAACTGGCCGATCTCCCGGTCACGCCCGGTGAGCTCGGGCGGTCGCTGCCCCGCGCCGGGGGCGTACGGATTGCGCACCGGATCCATGGCATCGGACTCTATGGCCAGATCTAGCCCGAACCCTAGATTTGCCTAGAAAGCCCTACCGGCGTGTCGCGGGCCGCGGCCGGTCACCGGTCCTGGGGCTTGTTGATGCGGGCCAGGTAGGCGTTGTAGGCGGCCAGGTGCTCGTCGTCGTCGACGCTCTCCCTATCGATGGCCCTATCGCTGGCCCTATCGCTGGTCCGGGCGCTCGCCGGGGTAGCCGACGACGGCCCCCCGCGTCCGGCGCTCGCCTCCTGGTGCGCGCTGACCAGCGTGGCGAAGTTCGAGCGGCGCGCCGACTCTAGCCAGCCCAGGCCGCCGTCGCCGCGCTTTTCCCGGCTCCAGGCGAAGAACACCGCCATCACGAGCGCGAACATAATGCCGGCGCCGCCCACCCACATCACGGCGCCGCCGATGTGCACGTCACTGATAGGGCTCGGCGCCCACCCCGGGCGCTGCGTGGCCAGGGCGGGGAACGGGTTGCTGCCCTCCGAGCCGAGGATCAGCCCGGTGAACGCGTCTACCGGCATGGCGATGAAGAGCAGGAAGATCCGGGTCGGGTAGGAGACCCGCCACCGGATCGGCTCCCGCCCGAGCAGCGGCAGGAAGTACAGGTAGCCGGCGGCCAGGTAGAGCGCGTGCTCTCCGTCGTGCACGGCGCCGTTGCTCTCCACCAGGTTCATGAAGCCGGTCAGGTGCGTGCCGACGATAACGGTCAGGTAAAGCGCGACTCCGAACGGCGGCCAGGTGAGGGCGGCCAGCACCCGCGAGCGCAGCACCTTCTTGGCCCACGTGTGCAGCGGATTACGGCTCGCGTGCAGCAGCAGCGTGGCCGGCTGGCCGACCACCAGCAGGGGCGGCGCGACCATGAGGAGCAGCAGGTGCTGCACCATGTGATCGTAGAAGAGCACGTCGTCGTAGCTGCCGATGCCGCTCTGGGTCGCGATGACGACGACGGCCAGGCCGGCGAGGAACAGCGCGGTCCGGTACAGCGGCCACGGACGCGCCGGATGCCGCCGCCGCACGCGTAGCGCGCCCCAGAGATACAGACCTGCCGCCACCACGACAAAACCCGTGACCACCGGCGCGAACTGCCAGCGGCTGAAGATCTCGGCCACGCTGAAGGGGGGCAGTTCCATGCCGCCGAGACTACTAGCCCACGGCCAGGCCCAGCCCCGAGGCATCCGACATCACAAAGCGGAGTGAAGCTGTGGCGCAAGGCTTGGGTTACTGGTGATCAGGCTTTGATCGGGCGGCCGGGACATCATTCGGTCGTGGCTGTCGCCAGTTATGAGCAGGTTGCGCGCTGTTATCGCTGCGTCTATCCAATTCTCAGACGTTTTGTCGCCCTGGTAACTGATTCGTGCGCCTCTGCGCCGTGCCTGATGGTCGCGCCACGCCAGCAAACCGTTCCTACTGACCTAGTAGGACATAGTCCTGTTTCGGCGGCGGCCCCGAACGGTCGTGGGCTGCCTGGTTGCCTGCCGTGGTCCGGTGAGGCCTGCTGGTCTTAGTGCCGGGTGGCTGCCGGTGGCCTCGTGGGGCGGCGGGTTTCCTGGGTGCGTTCCCGGCCGCCGGGGTGGTCCGGGGCCGCGCCTGGGCTGGCCGGGCCGCCTCCTCCGGGGCGGTCTGGTTCCCTGTCGCGCGGCGCCTGGCCCGGTGCCCGAGCCCGCGCCGGCCGATCACCAGCGCTGCCGCGTGGTGGCCGGTCGCCTTCGGGTGGTGCTCCCGCAACGGGGCGAGCCAGTGCCGGGC
>JBKQQQ010000665.1:0-5500 GCA_052144275.1 Streptosporangiaceae bacterium | reverse complement strand
CGCCGGCGCCAACGACAAACTCGCCCAGCTCGACCGCCGCTCACCGACCACCACCACCGTCGACCTCGGCATGCCATCCCGTCAGCGTTAACCGCAGACCAGGACCAAGATCCTTAGTTCAGAGAATGCGAAAGAGAATCCTGCTCAGCACATAGGCACCACATACAGTCACCAGTTCACGATCTTTTTGCCAGAGCCAGTTCTGAATGTCCGTTGACAGCTGTTGATGGCAGTTCGGGGGCACGCGGTCAGCGGGGCCTGCCTAGGAGGTTTGGGGATAGAACCCGGCGGGACGGTAAACCCCAACCGCATCACACCCTTGAATGAGGAGAGTTTCAACCTGCTTGCAGTGTTCTGGGCCAGTCATCGACTGCTCCTCTCTTGCGATACCGTTCAGCAACAATGGCGGTCTACCCCGGCATGCGGCCTGACCTGCGGCTGAGGCCTCAGCACTTCCTATCGTTTCAGGCCAGGCCGTGGAGTGATGCGTGTCGATCTACCCCGCCGATCCTGGAGTTGGGCTGTGACTCGTACCGCAGGGCACAGTACGATTATGATGCTTGCGTTTACCACCGGGACGACATGTCCCGGCGCTACGCAGGCGCCCTGCTCGTTAAGGGAGAGGTCATGCTGCTTGCCAGTTCCTACAACTATCCGGCGCTTGATATATTCTGGACGATCATCGAGATCATCCTGTGGGTGATCTGGATCTGGATCTTGATCTACGTATTCACCGACATCTTCCGCAGCCGTGACCTGAGCGGCTGGGCCAAGGCCCTCTGGTTCCTGTTCGTGCTCCTCATCCCGCTGATCGGTGTCCTCGTTTACCTGATCGTCCGCGGCAGCAGCATGCACGAGCGGTCGGCGCAGCAGGCGCAACAGCAGGACCGCGAATTGCGCGCCTACGTCCAAGAGGCTGCGGGTCCGCAAACCAGCACGGCGGACCAGCTGGCCAAGCTCGCCGACCTGCGCGACCGGGGCGTCATCACGGCCGCGGAGTTCGACCGCGAGAAGGCAAAGATCCTGGCCTGAGCGGGACCATAGCCGGCTCGGCCAGCAGGAGCCGGGGTTCGGCTAGCACGGTCATCCCCCAACTTCGCGCTTTATCCGGACATGCCGCAACCGGGCGACAGGCGCAGGCGTCCTTAGGATGTGCGCAGGTCCGCTGGGGAGCGGGGCGCGACCGGAACGGTGGGTATCGCAGGAGGCTCGGATGGGCGCATTCTCTCTCGCACGTGCCGTCCGCATCGGGCGGCGCGCGGCAGCCGCTTTGCTGAGCATGCCGGCGCTGGCCGGGGTCATCTTCGGTGGCGGCGGCTACGTGACCGACGCGATCCTGTTCCCCGCGAGCTGATACGGCCCCGGCCCGGCGTCACGGCCTGATGTACGCGCGTATCTTTTCACGGTTAGGTACTCCTATGATCGGGACCGCGTATCTTGCCTACGGACTGTCCGGTTCGCTGCTGATTCCGGATTCTGCCTGCCAGCGGCGGTGTGACAGGACGGTGATCTCGCATGCGCGGGGGGAATCAGGAGTTGCATGTGCAGACCAACGAAAGTAAAGGTACTGGTCTGGCGGAGTCGGCCGACCCGGCGGACCCAGGCCTGGCGCCGGGCCTCGGCGCGGGCATCGCCCGCGGCGCCGCGGTCGTCGCCGGCCTCACGATACTGTCCCGGCTGCTGGGCCTGGTCCGCACGCTGGTGTTCTCGCAGACCGTCGGCGCTGGTTGCCTGGGCGCGGCGTACGTCACCGCGAACCAGGTTCCCAACCTGCTCTATGAACTGGTCCTAGGCGGCGCGCTGACGAGCGCGATGGTCCCGGTTCTGGCCCGCTCAGCCGAGCGGGCGGCCACTGACCCGGCGGAGAAAGCGCGGGTCGGCGATATCACCTCGGCGCTGCTGACCTGGTCCGTCATCATCCTGGTGCCGCTCGTCGTGGTCATCGCGGTGGCGGCCGGGCCGATCGCCTCGCTGCTCAACCCCGCCAACGCGAACGCGCACTGCGTCCGGGCCGACGTGGTCGCCGCCACCGGCAACATGCTGCGGGTGTTCGCCCCCCAGGCCCTGCTGTACGGGCTCTCGGTCGTTCTCTACGGACTGCTGCAGTCGTACCGCCGGTTCGCCGCGCCGTCCATCGGCCCGGGGATCTCCAGCCTGGTGCTCATCGCCTGCTATCTCGCCTTCGTGCCCTTGAACAAGGGGCGTCCGCTGGCCGGGCTGCCCATCACGGCAGAGCTTGTCCTGTCGGCGGGAACCACGCTCGGCATCGCCGTCTTGGTCCTCGTGGCCGTGCCGCCGACGTGGCGGCTGCACCTGCGGTTCCGGCCGGTGTTGCGGTTCCCGCCCGGGGTGGCGCGCCGGGCGGGCGGCCTGGCGCTCGTCGGCTTCGGCGAGCTCGTCGCCATCGAGCTGACCAGTGTGGTGGCCATCGTCCTGGCCAACGGGCGCGGGGAGACCGGCGCGATCGTCCTGTTCAACTACGCCTCGCAGGTATTTACCTCCATATCTACGGTTCTGGCCCTGTCCATCGTCATCAGCGCGTTCCCCGTCCTGTCCGCGCGTGAGGGGCCGGCATTCGACCGGACCAGCGCCGGATCGACACGAGCGGTCTTGCTCATGTCGTGGCTCGGCACGGCCGTGATCGCGGCGATCGCCATTCCCGCTGGTCACGTCCTGGCCACGCAGCCCGATCAGGTATCACAGCTGATACAGGCCTTTGCCTTGTTCGCTCCCGGCATCGCGGGAACCGCCGTGATCGCGAACCTGTCGCGGGTGATGTTCGTCATCGGACGGCTCAAGGTCGCAGCGGCGGCGCTGGCCGGAAGCTGGCTGCTCGTGATCGTGGCCGACGTGGTGCTGGCCGAGCTCGTCCCGTCCCGCCTGGTGGTCGCCGCGCTCGCCCTGGGTAACACCATCGGTCAGACCGTCGTGGCGATCCCGCTGGTGATCCTCACCCGGAGGATCTGCGGCAAGGCCGCCGTGCAGGGTGTCAGCCGCGCGGCGCTGGCCGGGCTGGCCGCCGGCGCGGCGGGTGCAGCGGTTGGCGTGGCCGTCAGCATGGCGGTGCCCGTGCATCACAAGCTGGAGGCCTTTGCCCTAGCGGTGCCCGCGGCCGGCTGCGCGATCATCGCGTTCGGCGTCGTCGCGTACCTCCTCGACGACGGTGACCTGAGGGCCGTCCTGGCGTGGGTGCGGCGGGTAGCCCGGCTGCGCTCATAACGCCGGAGCTGGAGGTAGTCGCGGAGGTCGGCAACGGATTGACCTGCCGTCGACACGGGCCGTCAAACAGGTAAGACTGGCGACATGGATCGCCGCAGGTTCCTCGCCCGGGTCGGTCTGCTCACCGCCGGCGGCGTGGCCGGGGCCGGTGCCGGGCTCGCGGCCGAGCAGATTCCGGCGGAGGAGGGACCGACAGCGCGGACGGCGCGCCCGGCTGGGCCCGGGTCGTACGTGGCGACGGCGACGTTTCGTACCAAGGCGCCCGCCAGGCTCATCGCGCTCACGATCGATGACGGCCCGACGCGGGAGTGGACGCCGCAGGTGCTGAAGATCTTGCGGCGGCGCGGCGTGACGGCGACGTTCTTCAGAGTCGGCGAGCGGGCGCGGGCCGCTCCTGACCTGGTGGCGCAGACCGCGGATGCAGGTCACGAACAGGGTAATCACACCTGGGCGCACGACGATCTGACCCGGCATGACGAGACGTTTGACCGCGACAGTCTGGAACGCACCCACGAACTCCTGGCGAAACTGACCGGCCGGGCACCGACGTTGTGCAGGCCGCCCTACGGCCGGATCGACAGTGTCGGATTGGCGGTCTGCGCAGGCTTGCGCTACGGCGTGACGTTGTGGTCGCATCACGTCACCGGCGTCAACGCGCAGGTCGACGTCGGCGAGATCTTGCAGCAGGCTTCGCCTGGCAGCATCGTGCTCCTTCATGACGGCGGATCGGAGCCCAACGCCACCCTCATGAAGCAACTTGACCGGCTGACGGGGTCCATGACGGACGCGGGATACAGGTTCGTGACGGTCAGCGAGCTGCTGGCGGCTTCGGCGCCAGCAGGTGCCGGTGGTCCTCCGTCACGGTCAGCTCCCGCTTGACGACCGCTAGCGGGCAGATCGAGGTGGACGGCCATGAACGGCAACCGCGTCGCCAGGTGGCGGGCCGTCGCGGTCGGCGCCGCTCTGGTGCTGGCGGCCGCGGGGGCCATCGCGGCGACCAGGCCGCCCGGACAGCCTCGGCTCACGGTCGCCGGCATCGCACAGGACCCATGTCAGCCGCAGCGAGCGCTGCCGGTTCCGGCCCAGCTGAGCGGCCAGTTCGAGCCGGACTCCAGCATCCTGCGCACGGCCGGGGGAATCTACGCGGCGCCGGGACACGCGGTCCCGCTGACCCGGGCCGAGTCGGCCTGCGTCGCGGCCACGGAACGGGCCGACCGCAACTGGCTGCGGACCGGGCTTGTCCCCGGTGCTACCGCGACGCAGCGATCCATGGCCACCAGGGCCCTGCTCGACCTGAGGCTGGCCGTCCGGCCGGATGGCGCCGTGCTGGCCGGCTGGCACGCCGGCCCGGGGTATGAGTATGCGTGGCCGCGTGACTCCAGCTGGGTCGCGGTGGCACTCACCGACACAGGTCACCTGGCGATGGCCTACCGGATCCTCCGGTCCCTGCAGCGCATGCAGGCCCGTGACGGGACCTGGGCCGCCAGGTACCTGCCTGATGGCTCGGGACCCGTGCGCGACGGCCGGCCTGCCGAGCTTGACGCGGACGGCTGGGTCCCGTGGGCCGTCTGGTCCTGGGTAGTCACGCAGCAGCTCAGACCCGCCGGCCAGCCGCGCCGCGAGCTGGCGCTGCTGTGGCCGATGGTCACCCGGGCCGCCGATGCCGACGCCCGCTCGCTGACCGGTGACGGCCTGCCCGGCCCGGCTATGGATTACTGGGAGGATTCGGCCCAGGTCACGCTCGGTACGGCCGCCCCGCTGCTGGCCGGCCTGCGCGCCGCCGCTGACCTGGCCACGGATGTCGGCAGCGCGACAGCCGTGAGCGATGGCCGCCGCTGGGCGGCCGCAGCGGCCCGGCTGGCGAGGGCGATCGCGGCGACGTTCGGCCTGCCCGGCTATCAGCGCACGCCGGCCGCCGGGTCGGGTGCCGATGCGGCCGTCACGTTCCTCGGGCCGCCTTTCGCGGTGCCGGGCCCTGAGGTGCTGCAGGCGGCCAGGTCAGCACAGCGGGCGCTCACCGTCCCCAACGGCGGCCTGCGGCCCGGCACCGACTGGCCGGGCACGCCCGACGTCGCCTGGACCCCGGAGACCGCATTCTTCGCGCTGTTCGATGCCTCGACGGGGCAGTACGGCCAGGCATCGGCCCTGCTGGCCTGGCTCGCTGCGCACCGGACGAGGCTGGGCTCGCTACCCGAGCAGGTCAACTCCGCCGGCAAGCCAGCCTCGGTAGCCCCGCTAGCCTGGACCGACGCGGTGACCGTGCTCGCATTGCTGGCGCAGG
>JBKQQQ010000664.1:0-3266 GCA_052144275.1 Streptosporangiaceae bacterium | reverse complement strand
GTGTCAGAAGATGGCCTGTGACATTGACGACCGAGAGGGCGAATCCCCTTCGCCGATGGAACCCCGGCTGGGGCGGATGTTCCACAGCTCGGCGACCGGTCGCCGCCGTGAACAAACTCTTCCTGAGGCGCTCGGTCTTCGTCAAGCGCTTCACCCACGAGATGACACTGCGGGAAGTGCCGGCAGGGAGGCGCGGACCACCAGGAGCGATGCAGCCCGCCGAACCTCGATCGCGAGCCCAGCCTGGATGCGCGACCCGAATCGATCTGACCGCATGCGCGGCGACGGGCGACCGTCCCAGAACGCGCTCCCGCTCAAGATCCTCAGGCGCCCCCAACCGCCGGAACCGGGCGCACAGAATGATGGCCTCAACGCGCTCATCGGGGGACGCCTACTCGGCGTTCGGGAGTGTTTTTCGGGTCCGTGCGCCGTGCGGATTGTGGCATCCTGGGACGGCCGGAGCGACCCGGTTGCGTGCCTCCCGGCCTGCCAGCGCTCGTTGACCGACCGGCCGTAAGCAGCCGGTCGGGCCGGGTGCGCGGACCGCAGGAGCCTTGGAGGTGCGCATCACGTGAAGTTCGCCGATTACCCCGACTCGGAGCGGGCCGTCGCAGTCAGCACGTTCGACGCGCGCTTCGGCGAGATGGAACGGGTTCTGTGGTGCTTGTCTATTAATTCCCGCGCTGGGCTGCTTACCGGAGAAAGCTCGCCTGTGCTTGAGGCTCTGGTCTGGACGATCAAGAGCTGGTGGGGAGTGCAGGGCGTCCAGTCGGAGACGAAGGCACAGATGGCCAGGGCGCTGGCAGAGTCGATGACCTGGTCACCGGACCTGTTCGGGCCGCCGGTGCCGGAATACGGCCCGGAGTGTGCCGGGTACGCGTGCGAACGCGTAGCCGAGCTTGTCAGCCGCAGCATGTCGCTGGGTGTGCCACGGCGTGAGTACTCGCTGGCCTCCAAGGTTCTCCACTGGCTCATGCCCTGGCGGGTGCCCGTCTACGACAGCTTCGTCCGCAGGGCACTCGGCGTCCCGGGGTCATGGGATCACCCCGAGGCATACCGCAAGGTCGCGGTAGAGGTTTTCGCGATGGCCTACACGATGACTGGGGACTCCTCCTGGATCGGCTCCCTCGAGCCGAGGTCACCTCTGCGCGCGCTCGACAAGCTCGCATGGTGGCTCGGCGGCGGCAGTACGGGCGCTGCCGCTGAAGTTCGCGACCCCTGGCAAGTCGCCCGCGGACTTGGCCTCAGCCCTGATCAACACCCTCTGCCCGCCTAACCGGTACCTATGCAGTCGGCGCGCCGCGCTATCCGTGGCGGGGAGCGGGCTGGCTATCACAAGCAGATTCGCCGTAGAACGTAAGTGGCCAGAGTAGATCCGACGTGCCGGAACCGCCGATATGCGCGGCTGAGAGTGCGGCGCTGGTCCTCGGGCGCGTCATCCAGAACCGGAAGCTCTGCGTCTACGGGGTCGTGCCGCCGGGGGTTGCGCGAGATAAGCCAGAAGGCCGAGCTCAGCTCTGCTGGTCCGGATGCAGATAGCCTGCTTTAGTACAAAATGCCTTTTAGGTCCTATTCGGGTTAGCGTGTGCTGGTGACCGCAGCGCAAGCGGTGGAGCATGAAGGACCCGCCGACATCCCAGAATAAGAGTAGTGTGCGTGTCACTGGGCGGGAGCCTGAGGCCCGCGGTGCGAATGACACGCCCGATCACCCGCCGCAAACCCGTGAATACCCCGTCCTCGTCACGTCTAGCGAGGATCAGGCCACATGCAACCAGACACCGACGCCCTGCTGGCCAACCTCGTCGAAGAAGCCCCGCCGCGTGAGTTCGTGACGGCGATGCGGGGCTATGACCGTCACCAGGTCGACGAGCACATCAGGCAGATCGAAGCCGAAGTTCGGCAGCACCGCGAGCAAGCCTATGCCATGCAGCGGGAGCTGTCCGAAGCCCGCCGCCAGTTCCACGAGCAGGAACGACCCGCCTATACCGGCCTCGGCGCCAGGATCGAGCAGCTGCTGCGGCTTGCCGAGGAACAGGCGGCCGAGGTGGTCCAGACGGCTCGATCGGAAGCCGGCGAGATCAAGGCCACGGCCAAGGTCGATGCCGCAGAGCTGCGGGCCGGCGCCGAGAACGATGCTACCGAGCTGGGCGCGAACGCCAAGCGCGAGACCGGCGAACAACAGGCCGCCGCCGAGCGCGAGGCCGACTCGATCAGGACTACCGCCCGGCGCGAGGCCGGCGAGCTGACCTCCGCGACCGAGCGCGAGGCCGCCAAGCTCCGTGCCACGGCCGACCACGAGGTCGCGGAGCAGCAGGCCACGGCCGAGGGTGACATCGCCAGGCTGCGGACAAGCACCGAGCGCGAGGCCGCCCAGCTGAAGGCGACTGCCAAGCGCGAGCGGGACGAGATCCTCACCGCCTCCAAGCGCCAGGCTGACGAGATGCGCAGCCATGCGCAGCGGATCCTGGAGGAGAGCGAGGCCCAGCGGGCCCAGACGGAATCCGAGTTCGAGATCCAGCTCGCGACACGCAGGGAACAGGCCGAGCGCCAGGACGCCGAACGGCTCGCTGCCGCCCAGTCTGCGACGCAGAAACTCGTGTTCGAAGCCGAGCAGCGCGCCTCAACCGCGGAGCAGCGGGCAGCGAAGGCCAGCGCCCAGGCCGACCAGGCTCGCCGGGACGCCGACCAGCACGCCAGGCAGCTGGTCGGCAACGCAGAAAAGAACGCCGACCAGATCGCCGGCCAGGCCAAGACCCGGGCCGAGCAGTTGCTCGCCGAGGTCAACGCTGATGCCGAACGCCGCCGCGCTGCTACCCACCGCGAGGTCGACGACCTCACCAGGCAGAAGGACAGCATCGCCAGCCACCTCGCGCAGGTGCGCCAGTTGCTGCCAGGCATGAATGCGGTGCAGGCGGCACAGACGAAACCTGCCATAACCGGTGACTCGAATAAGTAACCCTTCCGGTAGTGGTTAATCCGGGATGTAGCGGTGCAGGCCGCAGCCTGCCGCGACCGAGTTGCGGGACGGATCTCGTCGCGCTGCGTAATCGGCCCTCGCTGCAGCAACGCGCACACTGCCGCCGTTATCGGCGCGTCAGTCACAGTTCACTTGGTGACCGTGGTCGTGACGCCGAACTGGGATTTCTGCGCGGCATGCAACTGGCAGGGCGTAGTGACCGTGCAAGCTACGGCGGACGATGCTATACATCGTCTTCGTCAATAATGCCCCTCGGCACGCGCGATATCCTCGACAATTCGCGCAAGCG
>JBKQQQ010000663.1:0-5381 GCA_052144275.1 Streptosporangiaceae bacterium | reverse complement strand
ACCGGTTCTGGCGCGGCCAGCGGGCGGCTCAGGTCTCCGGCAGCGGCATCGGCCTGGCGGTCGCCGCCGAGCTGGCCCAGGCCCACGGCGGCCGGCTGACCGCCCGCAGCGAGTTCGAGGGTCCGGGACACGGCACCGAGATGACGCTCACCCTGCCCGCCGCATAAGAAACCCGCGGCATAAGAAACCCGCGGCATAAGAACCAGCGCCACCGCGGCCACATCCGCGATCCTCCACACCGCCACCATCGCCGCGTCACCGCGCCTGCAGAGCGCCCGGCTTGCTGAGACTGGCCGCGCAGGCCAGCCCGGCACGCATCCGGCAGCCGGGCGAGTGATGGAGGAGAGAGCGACAGATGAGAACGACCCAGCGTGTCAGCCGGGCGGCCCTGGCCGCGGCGGCGATCGTGATCGGCGGCAGCGGCGCCCGGCGACCAGGTCACCCTGACGATCAGCCGCGGCGGCCACGACCAGACCGTCCAGGTGACGCTCGGCGAACTGCCAGGAAGCTGACCGCCGGGCGCCTCCGCCAGGCATGCGGCCCCCTCCGCCCGTCATCCTGCCGCCCCCCTCCGCCTGTCAGATGGGGTAGCGCGTGGGTTCGGTGGTGTACTGGCGTCCGGACGGGGTGCTCCATCGGAAGGTGCCGTCGGAAAGCTGGTCGACGTGCCACCGGGGGTGCTCCTTGAGGCGATGGTCGTGCCGACATTTTGGCGAGTCGATGCACTCATAGATACAGCCACAGCCTGGGATAACAGGGCAGATTGCCGATTGTGAGTCCGAGGCACTCGCGCTTGGTCGCCGTAGACTGGAGTCCGAATCACCCGTTCCCATCGTGTCGTCCGCCCAAGCCGCATCGCTGAAAGCGACCTGGCCATCCTCGAGCGCTGACGCGCCCGTGGCTAAGGAACCGTCTCGGTTACCAGCGTCGTCCGCTGGCCATCGGTCATCTCGGCGATGGGAATCTGCGGGTTATCCAGGTCACCGTGGTAGCCGATCGAGAACGGGCCCGTCGCGCCGGTCACCGCCGCGGGCCCGTTGAGCTGATCGACCCACACATCGACCTGGCCCGCCGACACCTGCGCGGGCTGAGGGGGGCCGGCCGCCTCCGCAATCGCGCTGGCCGCCGCGGCCGTGGCGTTATAGGTCGCCAGCATCCACGGATCGGTCATGCCCGCGTCGTCAGCCTTGCCTAGCCACGCCTGGTAGTCGCCGCGGAATGCGGGCGTGATCGCCGCCCCGTTCTCGATGTCGGCGTAGATGATCGAGACCTGGGCACCACCCGCGTCGCTGAGCGTCGAGCTCACCGGCAAGCCGTCGGCGTCCCCGCCGGTGACGATAGTCAGCTTCTGGCCAGCGCAGTCGCCTTCCTCCTGAAGCTGGATGACAAGCTGATCGAAGACGGAGTCCCGCCCGGCGTAAAACACCAGCGGCGGCTGCTGCGGTGTATAGCACACATCCTCGGCGATCTTCTTGAACAGGTTGGAGTCCGAGTTGCTCGGTGCGTACGGGATCTCATCCTCGCCGATGCTGGCCCCGTAGGTGCCGGTGAAGTCCGCGCGGAGCCTCTCGGTGTACAGGTCGGTGGCCTGCTCGTCGTAGATCAGGACCGCCCGGCTGGGCTTACGCAGGTACCGGCTCAGCGCCTGGACTTCGTCGGACACGCCCGGCACGACCTGGGCGAGGTACGGGCTGGTGGTGCCGTCGAGGCTGTCGGCCGTGGTGACGGCTCCGAACATGGCGATGCCCGCACCTCCGATGGCTCGCGCGGCCTTGACGGTCTGCTGCACGCTGATGCCCATCCCGGTCACGGCGACGAGCTGGCCGGGGCTACTGGTCAGCTGCTTGAGCTGGTCCCAGTCGGCCTGCCAGCCCTGTTCGGAGCTGCCCTCGTTGGCCAGCAGCAGGCGGATCTTCGGCAGCAGGCCGGTCTCGTGGTTGGCGTAATAGACCGCGAGGTAGGCGCCACGAAGCTCGTCGTCGATCCGGGATAGCGTCACGTCACTCGGCGTGGCGCCGGGGGCCGGCTCGGTGAGCGGGGTCAGTAGCGCCACGGTGACATAGTCCGACTTGTAGTTGGTGGTCACCCAGCCGTTCTGCCCGGCGATCAGCCTCTCGACGGCCGCGATATTCCGCTGATCCGCGGACGAGCCCGGATCGAAGTCATAGGAGCCGTCGGTGACGCCCACGCACTCGCCGTCGTCTACGAACACCCGGAACAGCCCCTGCGTCGGCGCGCAGCTGACCGGCCCGGCCGGTCCGCCGCTGGCCAGAGCATAGGAACACGCGGCGATCCCCGCCGCGACGACGACGGCGGACGACGCCGCCAGCACCCGTCGTGCCCGGGCTCGCCTGACCCCGCGTCGCGACGGCGGAGGCACGAACGACACCCCTTTCTCCGGTCTCGCCGCGCGCTCATCATCGGATGACAAGATCGCACCAGCACCGTACTTCTTGTCGGCGTACCTGTGCAGCACGTCGGGTGCTCTCGCGAACCGCGCGATCCGGTGCAGGCCTCCGTCGATCTCGTGCCGCAGGCCCGATCGGTGCCGGTCGCTGAGCGGGTCCGCGTTGATCCACATGGCGGCGGTTACCTGGGCCGCGTCCGCCTGCAAGTCGCCGGGGGCGGGCCGCCCGGCCAGCTCTGCGACCCCTTCGGTGCTCTTCACCTCCTGGTCGAGACAGTTCGGCGCGTCCGTGACTGCTTCCAGGAGCTTCAGCCAGGCCTCGGTGTCCATTTCCGGCAGGGCAGCAGCGAGCTGGTGGCCCACCTCCCTGGCAGCACCGAGCGCGAGCGTGTGGTAAAGCGCGCCGACCTGGTCGCCGATGTCGCGCAGTCGGCCATGCACGGCCGCCCAGTTCATCGCCTCGGCCGCCGTGCGTACGGCCAGCCGGCGCAGCAGCAATCGTCGCAGCAGCGGGTGCAGCAACCGGTCAGCGCCCCGAGGCACCCAGAATGCGGCGCTGAACACCTCCGCGTCTTCGCCCCGGGTCCAGTTCAGCGTCCCGCTCTGGGTGCCGAGCAGCTTGGCCTCTTCTAGGTTCTTCGCCGCGCTGCACGTCACCAGGTCTTTGACGACCTTGGCCGGAACGCCTTTGAGCAGGTCAGCAAGCAGGCTGTCGGCCTGATCGTCGATCAGGCGCGCCAGATCGAATGTCTCGTCGGCATCCGGTCTGGCTATGTCAGGTGCCTTGGCGATGGCGGCGACCAGGGCGCGGACGGCGGCGGCATGTCCGCCGGTGTAGCGGTAGATGGCGGCCGCGATGCCTCCTCTGCGGGCCCCGGCCGGGAGTCCTTCAAGCCTGCTCACCATCGCGCTGACATCGTCGGCGGCGAGGTCAGGCAAGGCCACCGCGTACCACGATCTCCCATGCCTCGCACGCCAGCCGTCGTAGGAGGCGTCCGCGAGCGGCGTGATCTCCGTCCCCCGCGGTACCACCTGCTCGGCGAGCACACCGCGGCTGGCAGCGACGACCGTTAGCGGATTCGTCCCGCCCCAGGCGATCCGCTTCTCAAGAACCTCCTCACCGACCAGCTTGTCGGCGTTGTCGAGCAGCACCAGGCAATTGAAGGTCCAGTCGATGGCCCGGCGGTGCCGGAAGGCCGCATCAAAGTCCGCGAAAAATGCCTTCCAGAGCAGGTCGGCGGCCTCGTCCTGATCCTGGCGGCTTTCACTCCGCGCCCACTGGTTAAGATCGACGAGCACATCGAGAGCATCGCGACCGAGCCCGCGATCTTGATGGCTGTACCAGTCCTGCCCCTCGCCCAGGATGATCCGGCGGCCATGGCGGGTGGCGACCATCCCGCTCAGCACCAAGCGCGGGCCGAACCGCCTGATGAACGCGATCGCCGCCTGGACAACGGTCGGTGGCGTGCCGCCCATCACGTCGGTCCCGGCGTCGAGCGCCTCGCCGAACGCGGCCTGGAGGAGGGCCGCGGTATTCCGGTGCTCCTCCAGCTTGTGCCGGATACGCGATTTAGCCCTCTCCCGATCGGCCCGGCACCCCTTGAGCGAAGCCTCGATCGCGATCAGCCCGGCAACCAGGCGGGGAAACCTCAGCGACCGGTAGCGACCGCAGCGGCGGCTCAGCTCGAAGGCGAGATAAGCCGGCAGTTCCTTCGCCTTGCCGTGCAGATTTTTGCAGTCGATCCAGGCACACGGCGCGTTCTGCTCGAGCAACCGCTTGAGCTCGCGGAGCAGCGCCGTCTTCCCCGCCCCCGGCGGGGCGCTGAACACGATGATCGGGGTGGCCCGGCTGACCGTGTGCTCGTCCCGCTCCTCGCGGTCCAGGAACCCCCGTACCAGCATTAATGCGTCGTCGTGACCGTAGAAGAGAATGTCGTCACCAGGCACGCCTGCCACCGCCTGTCTGCATTCCCCCACACCGGCATAAGGTAGAACGAACGTGACGCCCATCACGTTCACCTCGGGATCGGATTCGGTAACGATCGGCCCCGACCGCCAGCCCCCGGCTACGCGGCGCCCCGGCTGGCGGTTTGGACCTACATGCGCATGCTCTGTAGCATCCTCGTGCTCGCCTTTCTGCTGTGCCCGTGGGAGTCTCGATCCGCAGGCCAAGGCTCCGGACCACCCAACAGCCCGCAGGAGATTGCAATCAGCCTTGCCATGGCACTGGCCGCACAGCGCACAGAACCGGGCGACCTGCTCGCGCAGCGACGGCGAGCCGAGGTACTGCCGCATCCCCGGCGCGTGCCCGCCTGAGCAGCAGGTCACGGGCACAAGGTGGGTATCGGATCGAAGACCTGCAGCGGCCGCATGCTCATTTTGCTTTCGCCACGGACCGGGAGCGCCGGCATGCTCCAATTGTCCCAGCCCCGCGCAGACATCGGTCACAGAGACCTCAGGCGTCCGGATCGCTGGACCGGGAGGCATCAAGCAGGTCGAGATAGCCTTCGACCGCATCCCACAGTTCGTTCTCCGGGTAGCGGCCGTAGCCACGGTGCTCGCGCCGCCAGCCATGATCCCAGTACTTGTCGCGGACCTCGCGCAGATGAGCCAGCGCCGCGCCCAGGTCTTCCCGGAGCTGTAGCCGCCCATCGGCCGGCTCCGGGATCAGTCGCTTCAGCGACCCGAAGTCTCTCGCTTCTAGCGCCGTGAGCGCCCGCTCGTCGGGACCGTCATTGACAGACCAGCGGTCGACGGATGAAACGAGACCCGTACCAGAGGCAAGCAGACACTTGATGTGTGTCGTTATCGTTTGCACGGCGGACTGTCGTCACACACACATCAGGTCCGCGGTGCCTTGCTCGTGGTGGACTTTATTGATGCATTGAGTCCACGATTTCGGTGAGGAGGAATTTCACCTTCGCCGGGATCGGCCGTCCTGGATAGGCCTGCTCAACCAGGTTGAGGCCTTCGT
>JBKQQQ010000662.1:0-8599 GCA_052144275.1 Streptosporangiaceae bacterium | reverse complement strand
CCGACATGCTGCCAGGGACTTCGCCCTGGCCCGAGGCCGGCACGGCCTAGTTCACACCGCCTAGACGACACGCCTAAGACGCAGGGAGTTGCGGCCGGCCGCTTTCCAGGAGAGCCGCGGCAAGTGCCACGGTTTCGTGCACGAGATGCTCTTCGTCACCCACGGTGATGCTCGCCCGGGTCCTGACCAGGCCAAGCCAGGCCTGTTCGGCTACCGCTGCCGCCTCGACGTCTTCGTGCTCGGTCTGCACCGCCGCCTGGTAGGCGGCACGAGCCCGATGCCAGCGCCGGCTGGCCAGGAAAACGGAAGCGGACTCCATGTGGGCGATAAGCACGGCGGCGCCGACCCCGAGCACCAGCATGAAGGCACCGGCGAGGACGCCGAAAACCGGACTCCCGCGGGCCTGATCCCTGAGCGCCGGCCAGCCTGGACGCGGCTCGAAACCGTGCAGGGTCGCGAGCAGCAGACCCAGCAGGATGGCCCCGCCGATGGTGGCGAGGACCAGGGTCCGGCGCCGTTCGCGGCTGGCGAGGGCGGCCAGCCAGGCCCCCGTGAGCCAGACCGCGGTGGCCGCGAGGGCGGGGAGAACAGACCTTATCCCGCCGAACAGCGCGCTCAGCTCGACGACGTTAAGCATCGTCAGCCCAGCGCCCAGCACGATGAGCAGGGTCAGCCCCGCGCCGAAATGGATCGTCCGGCGGCGGCGCGGGTCGAGCCGGTGCCGGAGTTCTTCGTAGCTGAGCCGGGCCGCCTGGGCGGCGGTGAAGGCCTGGCCGACGTTAGCCGCGGAGCTACCCGCCAGCGCCTGGCAGTGGCTGGCCTCTGCTTGCAGGCTCGCCGCCTCCGGATGGCCGGCCAGCAGCTCGCCGATGATCTGTGACGGCGTTCGCGGGTGAGGAGGCAGCACTATCGTTCGCCCCTTCCTCGCGTCCGGCCTTGCTAAAGAAGAGGCGTCAGTCCCCGTCACCTGACAGCAGCGAGCGAGATGTCAGGCCCGCCGCGACCCGTGCTCTCTTCTTTTAGCGAACGAATTCCTGCGGCATCGCCGCAGGACCACGCGAAGGAGGAAGACACGTGGGGAAGATCATCCATCGGGGCGCTTGGATGGGCGGCGCGGCGGTCGTGGCCGTCGTCCTGGCCGGCTGCGGCCTGGTGAACGTGGGTAGTCCGGCAGGTACGCCCTCGACCGGCCCCCCGGTCACGATCACGCAAGACGTAGCTCCCTCGGTCTTGCTGACCGTGATGAACGGCCCGCCCTCCGGCCCGGGCTTGTCTGGCCTGGTTGCCGCTACGGCCCGGCCGAGCGAGGACATCACGATCCTGCAGGCGGGTACGCCGCCCGAGACGGTCGTCGCCGCAGGCTCCCCTGCCCCGCCGAAGATCGTCGTCCCGGGCGAGCCGGTCGCTCCCGGCGGCGGCGAGACCTCCTACCAATGGGCTCTGTACACCAAGCGGGTCAAGCACTGGCGCGGCGAGCTCGCCGCGGCCAGGCAGGCCGACGTCACCCAAACCCGCGCCGCGGTAACAGCGTGGCTGCGCGGCCTCGGAATCGCGGGCAAGGTAAGCAAGCTGGCCGATCCTCCGGGCGGCGCAGGCAGCCTGGCCGCCGAGAGCGCCGCCGCGGCCAGCGCCCTGGCGGGTCTGGAGCTTCAGAACGGCAACGTCTTCGGCAGCCGACGGGTGATCGTCCTATACTGCGACGACCTGAGCGGCACGCTACCGGCCGGCGAGCTCGCCGGGGACAAGGTCATCGTCATCACCTCCTTCCTGCCGACCGCGGCCGCGGCCAGCGCGGCCCAGGCGGAATTGCTGGGCGCCAGTGCGGCCCAGGCTGCCGTCCTGGGCCCGGAAGTTACCGCCGCGCAGGTCGCCGCGCTCGTCTCGGCCGGCCTCAGCCAGAACGGGATGACCGAATCGGTCTCGCCGCCCGTGCTGTTCGCCAACGAGAGCGCGACACTGTCGCCGAGTGACGTCCGCACGCTCACGCAGCTCCTCCCGCAGCTGCGCGGGGCCGGAGTGACGGTGGTGATCAACGGTTATGCCTCGACGCCGGGCACGGCCGGAACCAACTACATGCTTTCCTATGAGAGAGCCGCCACGGTCGCAGCTTTTTTCGAATCACAGGGAGTCGCGGAATCCTCCCTCATCATCGTGGGGCATGGAGCCAGCGATCTGATCGCGCCGGGAAGCTCGGGCCTCAACCGCCGGGTGACCGTCGTCATAGAGAAGTCGTCAGGCGGATCCTGACGACGGCCCGGCCGTCTTGGGTCCCCGCCAGCGCGAGCCGCCGGGCCAGCATTCTCGCTGGCCCGGCGGCTCTAGTTCGCGTTATTCACCCGCCGAGGAGCTCGGCCAGGTAGGACGGCTCCGCCAGGGGCGCCCGGCTGGCGAGCCTGGCCGCCGTGGTGGAGGGCGCTTCCCGGAGGCAGGTCCTGAGGTCAAGAGTGGCCAGCCGCCGGACGGCGAGGAAGGCCCGGTCGGTGTCACCGGCCGACTCCCAGTCGCAGCGGCACCGATCCCAGGCGGCGGCGGCGAGCGCCGCCCAGTCCTCACCAGCAGCCTGCGGCGCGAGGCCGACCGGGCCACGTTCGGCCCGAAGCGCCGCATCCGCCCAGCGCAGGGCCCGCCGTATTAGGTGCCCCTTGGCGCTGCGGACCGGCCGGTCTTCCCCCTCGACCACCTCGATCCAGGTCTGGAGCAGTTTGTCCAACGAGAACGGGAGCGGAAGCTCTGCCTTGACCCGGGATCCTGGCCCGGCGAAGCTCGCGCGGGCCAGGACGCGACGGACGGCTGGGTCCACTAGCCTGGCCTGGCAGCGACCGAGCGCCGCGCATTCCGCACCGGGTGCCAGTAGTGCCTCCACCACGATGCGGTCCGCCCCGCCTTCGTGCCGGATGAAGAGGTCGGAATGCGGGGACAACCCGGGCTGGAACAGCCCCTCGGGGACGAGGCCGGGATCGAGCACCCACTGCAGGCCAGGCAGGCGCACCTGGTCCTTTTCCAGACCCTCGACCTCGGCGGCGACGTCCAGCCCGGAGACCGGCGACGGCTGCCGGGCCAGCCATTGGCCAAACGGCTCGGCCGGTGCCTCGCCGATGCTCTCCCGCAACTGGCTGGCCGCCTCCGGTTCGTCGGCCGCGGCGATACCGGCGACGGCAAGAGCCGTCCGGGAGGCTTGCGCCGGAAACGTTCGGTCCTCTCGGGCTTCGGCCAGGCCGCGGACCGCCTGCCGGGCCTCGGCGCGCGCCCGGGTCGGCAGGCCAGCGCGCTCCGCGAGCTCGGCGGCTTCGGCCGCCCACCAGGGCGAGCTGCGCGGCACCGGGCTGGTGGCCCGGGCCGCGTCGAGGCGGGCCAGGCTCGACAATGCCGCGCATAGCCCGGGCTCGGGCGAGAGCACCCGCGATTCTCCTGGCCGGGATGCGGCATCGCGCACCAGGCCAGGTGCTTCCTGGCCGAACAGGCGGACCAGCATCGCCGCTGCGGGCTCACTGGGGCCGTCTGGTTCGCCGGCATCCACGATCGCGCGGGACAGGTGGCCGTCCGCGCGATCGAAGGCTAGATCCAGACCCGTCACCGGAACGAGCCGGGCTTCTCCCCCGGCTCCGGCGGGGAGCCCCTCGAGGATCACCTGCCCGGCCGCTGGCTCATAACTCGGCGTGAGGTCGCTCATGACGACAACTCCACACCGGCGACTGGGGCTTTGGCTAGCGCATAGCGGAAGCGCGACTTCGTGTCGGAAGGAAGCGGGAGACCTTGGCCGATCACGACACCGGGAAGAGCGCGCGAATGGCCTGCTCTAGCGCAGCGGCCCACTGGGCGCGGTCGACACCGTCCGGGGCCGCCGAGCCAAGAGCCCATGGGAGGAGCATCTGGCGGAGTGCGCCGATGTGACGCTGTAGCTTCTCGGCGGCCCGGTTCTGCGCGGCGCGGGCCTCGGCAGCGGCCTGGCGCGCACGCCGCACCGCATCGTGTGCGCGAGACAGGCTGAAAGACCGGGTACGGGCCATGACCGCCGAACCGCACAGGACCAGCCCGGCCGATATGGCGGTCAGCATCGCGGCCTGGAGAACGGCGACGAGGAAAGATTCGGCGGCCACCGTGGTCAGGAATTCGGTGCGGAGCACCAGCAGCGCGAGGTATCCCACCGTTACCGCGGCGGCCAGAATTCCGCGCCGCTTCGCGTGGCCACGAGTCACTTCGAAGCCCAGCATGGCTCCGATGGACGCGACCACGAGGATGAACGTCACGAGCCAGGTCCCGGCCGTGTCGAGGCCGAACGCCTGCGCGGCCCAGTTAAGCGGGATGGCATCCAGCACGACGAGGACGGCGACCAGGGCCGCGCCTGTCACGAAGCCGAGGATCCGATGACCAGCGGGGTCGAGTCTGGTCGCCAGGGTGGCATGACGCTGTTCGGCGTCCTGCACAGCCTTGTCTGCCTCGTGCGTGCGCCCCTGTAGTTCCTGATAATGGATGTGGACTCGTACCGTGTCCCTGATATCAGCCTCTACCTCAGAGTGGTCGCGGGGCCAGCATTCGAGCGCCGCGTTGGCCTGCGCCTCGAGCATCGAATCGTCGCGGCTGGGCTCGGGCTCGCCATGCTCGGCGAATGTGTCGATGGCCATGTCTGCCTCCTCAGGTCACTGCCTGACAGAGACGAGCCGAACCCTCCGGGAACCTGACACCGGATTACGGCTGCAACTCTTCCCGGTTGACGACGACCTTCAGGAGCGCTTGAATGTCACTTCGGGCACGGCGGAAGCGCTGGTGGCAGTTGTTCGCGGGACCGTCGGGCTGACTGAACCACTCCGGGTAGGCGGCTTGCAATGCCTCGTTGGAGTCTGGCCAGGTGACCTCGGCGTCCGTGGCGGCCATGAGCCACGCTTCGGCGACGGCGACAATCAGTTCGCGGTACCGGCCAGGTTCGCTTGAGCGCCCTGGCACCGCGTCCCGGAGCCGCTCCCGATGCCTGGAAAACCGTTCGATCCATGTCTGCGCGATCAGCCGTCCTGCTACCGCCTCATCGAAGGGCCGAGACGGAGCGGAGCTACCCAGCAGGATGCCATGTCGGCCCGTCTCGGTCAGGCTTTGCGGGTCTTGGGGGAAGTCTCGCGCAGTCTCCCCGCGCAAGTGGTAAATCTTACGGATTAGCACAGTGCAGAAGAAGGCCCGCAGATCCTGGATACGCTGGGGTTCCTTCACCCTCGCCACAGCGTAGAAGGCCTCCTGGAGAGCGTCCTCGGCCAGATCCCGGTCTCCGGCGCGATGCAGCGCGAGCTTCCGGACCCCGGGTTCCTGTACGAGCGCCAACAGGTCTAGCTGGAAACCCGATGGTCCGTCGGGGGTAGTGGTGCTAGGCAAGATGCGCACCCCCAGAAGGTACAATCTCTACGAACCGATACTACAAAACTCTATTGATATCTACCTAACTTTAGTAGTCTTGTGCAATGTTTTGTAAACCAGCCTAGCTCATGGTAGACATGCATATTTCCTAGCGTCAATCAGTTGAAGTGGACTACTCTGCGTGGAAGATCTCGATCACTGCTTGCCGGCCGTGGCGCGCTCAGCATCACACCTAGCCGCGCTTACCGGGAGGTGACCGCCATGCAACCTGCGCCTCCCGCGGCCATGCGGCTTGCCCAGCGGCTTCGCCAGCTTCGCCAACAGCGCTGGCCGGACGCCCGGCTAACCCAGGACAAGCTAGCGAAGGCCTTCAGTGCTGAGGAGAAGCTGGCCGCCGCCACTGTGTCATCGTGGGAGAGCCTCAACTCACCGAAGGTCCCGCCTCGTCACCGACTGCTCGCTTACGCCCGGTTTTTTGCCACTCCACGATCAGTCGAGGCAGACCCCAAATTGCTGGGGCTCGAGGAACTCACCCAGGACGAGAAAAGTACCTACAAGAAACTTGAAGCAGAGCTTCTCGGCCTTAGGAGCGCGGCAAATGGAGAATCGCCAGAAGAAGATATAGCCTTCAGCAGATCATGGCACTTCACCGACACCGGTCGGGTAACACTTGTCTGCGCCGAGCTCCCTAGTAACCAGACCGGACCTCTAGGAAAACCGTCAAATCCGAACTACACGGAACTACAGACCTACGCCGACATGGACGCTCTGATGGAACTGCACGGGCATCTACGAGCAGAAAACCCACTGATGACCGTACACTTCAGGACCCCTCCTGAAGTAGAACCCGACGATCTTACCGGGCACGTAATTCTTCTCGGCGGCGTCGTCTGGAACGAGATAACCGGAAGGCTGTCCGAAATGGCTAGGTTGCCGGTAAGGCAGGTCACCGACTCGAAGCTCCTCTCCGGAGATATCTTCGTGGCGGAGGTCGAGGGTGAAGAACGCCAATTCTGGCCGAAGTGGACCAACGGCGACGACGGTCTGCTCGCAGAGGATGTCGGCATGCTCGCCCGAGTGCCGAACCCGTTGAACTCAGGCCGCACCCTGACAATATGCAACGGCATTCATAGCCGGGGAGTCTATGGTGCCGTACGCAGCCTTACTGACGCGCAACTCCGGGAAGCTAACGAGCGCTATATTTCTGCGAACTTCGGCGATTCCGAATCGTTCGCGATACTCATGTCGGTTAAAGTGATAAAAAACACGGCCGTGACCCCCGACTTCAGCAGCCCGGGTGTCGTTCTCTACCAGTGGCCAGGGGGTATCGCCGCATGATCACCACCGGCCTCAATCTCTCCCTTGCCAGCGAACGGGGCTACTAATGAGCCCACCTGCAGAAGACATCCGGCAGCACGATACGCATACGGCGCTCGTCGGACAGACTGGACCACAGGACGTCCCCCTTGCCAAACTGGACCTCGATGCCATCATCGTTCCTGCGGCAAGGCCTGCGCTCAATCTCGATCATGCCGTTACCCTGGCCCGGGCCGCGGAATGCTCGTTGCTGATCCTGTGCAGCCGCCAGGTGCGCCCCGCCGAGGTAGAGCAGATGCTCGCCGAACGCTCATTCAAGCGGGCCGTCATCATCGACCTACCGGACGGGTATCGTCACGAGCTGCTAGATTTCCCAGCCCTGACGTCACTCAAAAGCGAGCTGCCGGAGGCTTGCGCCTCCTATGTCACGGACCTCAGCACCAAACGCAACGTCGGCCTGCTGCTGGCGCGAATGCTGCGATGGCAGCGGATATTCTTTCTGGACGATGATATAAGGGATATCACCTATCCGGATCTGCAGCACACTGTTTCTATGCTCGAAACTTACCCCACGGTCGGAATTCGGATAATCAAATATCCGGACAATTCAATTGTATGTCACGCTAACCGAGAGACTGACGGGTTCCAGGACGTCTTCGTCAGCGGTGCTGCCCTCGCCGTTAACTGCCATGCGGATATCGGCTTCTTTCCTGATATCTACAACGAAGACTGGCTCTTCTTCTTCGACGACGCATCAGGCGGGCAACTAGCCAGCTCGGGCGTTAAGGCAACACAGCTGGTCTACGACCCCTTCGCCAATCCGCAGCGGGCGGCGTGGCAGGAGTTCGGCGACGTCCTGGCGGAAGGACTATATGCCCTACTGCACCTGGGCAAGGGCCTGCCGGACGCGACCCGCGACTACTGGGCCGATTTCCTCGAGGTGCGGCGGCGCTTCCTCGAGGAAATCATCACACGCTCGGACAAGGCGAGACCGGACATACAAAATGATTTGGTGCTCTCGGTAGAGAGCGCATTGAAGTGCTCGGTCACGATTGCGCCTGAATTGTGTGAGCGTTACATCCAACTGTGGCGTCAGGATCTGCTTGGCTGGAAACAGCGGATGGCTAGGATACCCAAGATGCCATCTCTCGAGGCGGCGCTGGGAGAGCTGGGGCTCTCGCCGTGGGTGGAGGGGAATGTTACCGCCAGGATTCAGCGCCGTCGAGACGAAATACCAGAGAACATCGCCGCCGGGCCGGTGGTGATCCCGAAGTTCGCCACGCTCAAACAGTTGTCGGAGCGTGCTGGCGCCCATGCACTCGGCTCAGCACCCGCCACCAACGCGGGGATAGCAGACACCCAGCCGATTCCGGTCGTGAAGGGCCACGAAGGATTCGGGCGACTATGGAAACAGCGGCCAATAGAGATGCTCAGCAGCATCCGGTACTACAAGCCGCTGCGCCGCGCCTCTGCTCGATGGAGTTCCGGGACGCTTGCACGTGATGGTGGGGCGGCAGAGCCTGAAGCGGAGACGACAGCGGTGTAGCCGAGCAGCCTTCGGTCCGCCGAACCAACCCTACTGTTCACGTTACCGGCACGTAATGTAAGACTGCTTGAGTGCCGCATATTTCGGGTGAGAAGGCGCAGAGCCTTCCACAGGTGGTCGATAGGGGCATAACACGTCTGCCGACCAGCACCGAGGTGTACGGGACTGAGCCGTCGACCGTTGCCGGCATCGCGCGGTGACGGAAGAGGCCAGATCGCGGCTGACGCGCCCAGTACATGCGCTGCTCATCTTCGTATGCGCGCTGGTCTTGGTCGACACGATGTTTTTTACTGCGCTGACCCCGCTGCTGCCCTATTACACGCACGTGGCCCACTTGTCCAAATCGGGGGCAGGCATCCTGGTGGCCGGCTATCCCCTGGGCACCCTGGTCGGGGC
>JBKQQQ010000661.1:0-8353 GCA_052144275.1 Streptosporangiaceae bacterium | reverse complement strand
GTGGGCCGAGCTTGGCGCCCGGGTCTCCGGGCTCGGCTTCCGGGCCGCGGGCTCGCTCACGCTGGCCACCAAGGACGCCGAACTCGCCCTGCTCAAGGAGGCGGCCGCACTGCCCGACGCGGAGCGGCGCGGGTTCGAGCTGCTTGACCCCACGGCGGTCCGCGCGGTCAACCCGGCCCTGCGCGGCGAGTTCGCCGGCGGCCTGCTCTGCCGCGCCGACGCGATCGTCGAGCCGCGCCAGGTGCTGCCCGCGCTGCGCGGCTGCCTCGCCGCCCGTGGTCAGGGAACCAGCAGGTATACGTGGCTGCCCGGGCGGGAGGTCACCGAGGTCGCGCCGAACGCGGTACGCGACCACACCGGCGCCTGGCACCGGGGCGACTTGGTGATCTTGTGCCTGGGCGCGGCGCACACCGGGGTGGCCGGCGCTTCCCTGGCCCGCGGCGGGGTGCGGCGGGTCCGGCTGCAGATGATGCAGACGGCGCCGCTGGCCGAGCGAGTCACCACGGCGCTGGCCGACGGCGACTCGCTGCGCTACTACCCCGCCTACGACCTGCCGGGGCGGGCCCAGCTGCCGCCGCAGGCCGCCGCGGCCGGGCGGGCCCGCGCCCAGTTGCTGCTGGTCCAGCGGGCCGACGGCGGGCTCACCATCGGCGACACGCACGAATACGCCGAGCCGTTCGCGTTCGACGTCGACGAGGACGCCTACGACCACCTGCGCGCCCGGGCCGAGGCGCTGCTCGGCAGGCATATCCCACGGGTGCGGCGACGCTGGGCCGGGGTCTACAGTGAGGTGGACCCCGGCGTGGCCGGTCATGCGCTTTACCACCGGGCCGAGGTCGAGCCCGGCGTTGTCCTGGTCACCGGTCCAGGCGGGCGTGGCATGACATGTTCCCCCGCCATCGCAGAGGAGACCTTCCGATGACCCGTATCACGGTCGCATGCCTGGATATGGCAGGCACCACCATCGCCGACGACGGCACCGTCGTGGAGGCGTTCTCCGCGGCCATCACGGCCCAGAACCTGCCCCCGGCCACCTACGACCAGGCCATGACCGCCGTGCGATCGAGCATGGGCCAGTCCAAGATTGAGGTGTTCCGCCGCATTCTCGGCGACGAGGAGACCGCGCAGAAGGCCAACGACGCGTTCGAGGACCACTACGCGGCGGCCGTCCGCCGCGGTGCGGTCGCAGCCGTGCCCGGCGCCGAGGAGACGATCACGGCCTTGCGCCAGGCCGGCGTCCGGGTCTGCCTGGCCACCGGCTTCTCCCCCGCCACCAGGGACGCCATCATCGACAAGCTCGTCTGGGGCGGACTGATCGACCTGGCCCTGTCCCCCGCCGACGCCGGATTCTGGGGATTCGAGGGTCGCGGCCGCCCGTGGCCGGACTTGCCGCTGATCGCCCTGCTGAAGTTGCGCGGGGGCGCCGTCAGCGAGCTGGCGGTAGTCGGTGACACCGCCAGCGACATCGAGTCCGGGCTGCGGGCCGGGGCCGCGATCGTGGCCGGCGTGCTGACCGGCGCCAGTTCCCGCGCGGACCTGGAGCAGGCCGGTGCCCCGCTCATCCTCGACACGATCGCGGATATCCTGCCCTACGTCACCGGGTTACCGGCGGGGGGCGACGAGCACGGGCTGCGCGGGCAGGGATACCGAGACCGACGTGCCCGGGGTCAGCGCGGCGGCCTCGGAACTCGACTTGTCGACCTGGACGGCGACGTCGCCGTCCAGCAGGACGCCGACCCGGGTCACCGAGCCGAGGAAGTTCCTGGTGGTCACGATGCCGTTGCCGTTCGGGCCGACCTGCATCGTCAGTCCTTCAGGCCGCACGAGTACGTCCACAGCCTGGTCCGCCGGGCTCTCGCCCCTGACCGGGACGGCGCCGCCGAGCACGGACACGGTCCCGCTACCCTGCAGCTCGCCGGGAATCCGGTTCATGATGCCGACGAACTCGGCCACGAACGCAGTGGCCGGGTCTTCGTAGAGCTCGTCGGGCGCGGCGATCTGCTCCAGCTTGCCTTGCCGCATGACCCCGACCCGGTCCGCCATCGACAGCGCTTCCTCCTGGTCGTGGGTGACGAACAAGGTCGTCGTGCCGAGCCGCTGCTGGAGTGTGCGGATCTGCTCGCGCAACTGCAGCCGCACCTTGGCGTCCAGTGCGGACAGCGGCTCGTCGAGCAGCAGGACCCGCGGCTCGATGGCCAGGGCACGGGCCAGCGCGACGCGCTGCTGCTGACCGCCGGACAGCTGATGGGGATACTGGCTGGCCTGGTCGGCCAGGCCGACCATGTCGAGCAGTTCGCCGGCCCGCTGGCGACGCTGGGCCGTGCCGAGCTTACGCATCCGCAGCCCGAAGGCCACGTTGTCCAGCGCGGACATGTTCGGGAACAGGCTGTAGCTCTGGAACACCATGCCCATGTCGCGCCGGGAGGCGGGCACCGAGGAGATGTCCTTGCCGTCGATCATGACCGATCCCGCGTCGGCGGACTCGAACCCGGCCACGATGCGCAGGGCGGTCGTCTTGCCGCAGCCGGACGGGCCGAGCAGGGCGACCAGTTCGCCCGGTGCCATCTCGATGGACAGCCCGTCCAGCGCCCGCGTGGTGCCGAACACCCGGCTCAGGTCCTGCAGCAGCACGCTTGTCCCGCCGCTGCGGTCGGCCTGCCCGATACCAGCCGCCGTCGCGGCGGCGTTCCCGGCGGTGTTGGTGGTCATTAGTCTCCCCGCGTTTCTTGACGTGCGACGGTAAACAGCGTGACCGAGCCGCCGCCGGTCTTGCGCGACTGCCGGGTTCCGATCACCGTGATGGCCATCAGGAAGAGCCAGGTCACGAACAGCGCGAGCAGCGAGGCCGCGACCGAGACCTGCCCGCTGGTCTGGCTGTTGACATAGATCCACACCGGGAAGGTCTGGTACAAGTCCAAGCTGGCTATGGTGAACTCACCGAGGACCAGGGCGACCGTCAGCACGGTGGCGGACAGCAGCGCGGTTCTGAGGTTCGGCAGGATCACCCGCCACAGGGTGGTGATCCAGCCGGCTCCCAGCGAACTGGCCGCCTCGGTGATCGTCTTCAGGTCCAGCGCGCGGAGTCCGGCGTCGATGGCCCGGTAGGCGAACGGCATGGCCAGGATCACGTATACCAGCGCGAGCAGGTACTCCGTGCTCTTGAGGAAGCCCGGGGCGATCTGCAGCACGCCGACGATCAGCACCACCGGCGGGATGACGATCGGCAGGATCGTGATCCCCTCGAGCAGCCGCCGCAGCTTCGGCAGCCTCAGGTGCACGTAGACCGTCGTGGGCAGTATGAGCGCGATCGTGATGATGGTGGTGATGACCGCGAGCCGGACCGAAAGCGCGAGGGACGACGTGAAGCCTGACTGGCTGATGACCGAGCCGAAGGAGCTGATCCCGGCGAATCGCAGGGCCGCGATCAGCGGGATGAGGAAGTACACGCTGGCCAGCACGAGGATCAACCAGCGCCAGCCGGTGCTGGCCCAGGGGGACGACCCCCTGGAACCCCCGATCCTGGGGGGACCTATCCCCCCAGCCCTCCCTAGCGCAGCCATTTGGCGGCCCTCCGCTGGAGCGCGACGTAGAGCATCATCGCGACCGCGATGATGACGACCATGCCCAGGCCAAGCGCCTTGCCGACGTTCTCCTGGCCGGCGATGACGTTCCCGTTCAGGAACGACCCGATCTGGATCGAGGTCAGCGGGATGGTCCCGTTGGTCAGCGCCTCGGCGGTGGCGTAAGCGGATAGGGCGCTGCCGAACAGCAGCAGCACGCAGCCGAGGAACGACGGCAGCAGTACCGGGCCGCCCACGAAGCGCCAGTAGTCCCAGCTGCGCGCGCCCAGGTTCTCTGCGGCTTCCCGCCAGGCCGGGCGCAGCCCCTCCAGGGCCGGCAGGATGACCAGCACCATCAGCGGGATCTGGAAGTACATGTACACGACCACGACGCCGGCCAGCGAGTACAGGCTGAAGCCGTGGGCGTACGGATCGAATCCGATGTCGATCAGCCACTTGGTGGCGAGCCCGCTGGAGCCGAGGGTGGCGATGAACAGGAAGGCCAGCGGCACGCCGCCGAAGTTGGCGAATACGCCCGAGGCGGTAACCACCACCTGCCTTAGCACCGTCCCGCGCTTGGCGGTGAAGATCGCGTACGCGATCAGGAGCCCGAATATCCCTGGCAGGATCGAGGTGATCACGGACAAGACGATGCTCTGCTCAAATCCGTGTAGGTAGACGCCGTGCGTGGCGGTCTTGACGTTGCTCAGCGTGAAGCTGCCGGTGGAGGAGTTCCGGAAGGCCCCGATCGCGACCGCGATCATCGGAAGCAGCAGGAATAGCGTCACGTAGACGCCGAACGGCACGACTCCGAGCGCCCGGCGCAGCCCGCGCAGGGCCCGCGGCACGGTCAGCCTGCCCGGCGGGCCGGACGCTGCGGCTCCGCCGGACCCGAGGGCCCCGGGATCCGCCAGGGATCCCGGGGCCGCTACTGTCTGGTCCACCGCTAGCCGATCACGCTAGACCACTGCTGGGCGACGACTGCCTCCGCTGCCGCCTGCTGAGCCTGCGAGGGGAAGGTGACGCTGCCTGACGGGGCCGGCGGCAGCGCCTTGTACGCGGTCTCGTCGACCGTGCCCGCGCTCACCAGCGACGGCAGTTCGATCGGCCGGGCCTCGCCCTGGAGCCAGAGGTTCTGGCCCGTGGTGGAGTAGAGGTATTCCTCCCAGAGCCTGGCCGCGGCCGGGTCCGGGGCGTACTTGCTGATCGCCTGATCGTAGTAGGCCGCGTAGGAAGCATCCGACGGGATCACGATCTTGAGGCCGGGGACGCTCGGTCCGATCTCGGACGCCAGCAGGTAGTCCCACCAGATCACGATCGGCGTCTGGCCGCTCTCCATGGTCGCCGCGCTGGCGGTGACCGGCACGAAGTTGCCCACGCTGTGCAGCTTCTTGAAGTACGCGATGCCGGGCGTGATGTCGTTGAGCGAGCCGCCGTTGGCCAGCGCCGAGGCGAACACGGCCGAGAAAGCCGCGCTGGCCTGGGTCGGGTTGCCGTTGATGGCGACCTCGTTCTTGTAAATCGGCTTCAGCAGGTCCGCGAACGACGTCGGCGGGGTCTTCACCTTCGCCGAGTTATAGCCGATAGCCACGTAACCGCCGTAGTCGGCGAACCAGGTGCCGTCTGACGCCTTGGCGTCGGCCGGGATGTTGGCCCAGCTCGCCACCTTGTAGGGGGCCAGGACGCCTTCCTGGTCGCCCTTGACCGCGAACGCGGTGCCCACGTCAAGCACGTCGGGGGCGCGGCTCTGGCCCTTGAGCTGGTTGACCGCGTTGAGCTCGTCCTGGCTGGAGCCGTCCGGATTGGCGTCGTTGATCTTGATGCCGTACTTGGCGGTGAAGTCCTTCATGATCGTGCCGTAGTTGGCCCAGTTGGACGGCAGCGTGATGACGTTGAGCTGGCCTTCCTTCTTGGCCGCCGCGACCAGCGCAGTCATGCCACCCCCCGCCGAGACGGAGGTAGCCGTGACCCAGTTGGTCCCGCTACCGCTGCTGGTACTGCTGCCGCTAGCGCCGCTGGAATTCGAGGAACTGCAGCCGACAGTGAGCAGCAGGCTGCCGATAACCGCGGCACTTGCCGCCATGGCGTGCCTTGCGCGCAAAATTTCCCTCCCAAACCACAGTCCCCTGAGGGGAACCGGAATGCCGAATCTTGGCTAGACAAGTCGGAATGATGGCTAGCCAAGACAAACGGAAGGTTGCCAGCCCGTGGCGGGCAGGCATCCGTTAGTGGTCAGCTTGAGAGCCATACCTGGCCTCTGGCCGGGCGGCTGTCCAGGTGGCTAGGATGTGCGCTCAGCGACGTACCTCCGCTCCTACCGGGGGAAGCAGAGCGTCATAACCGTGGGCAAGGCCATGACGAGTCAGCAGGGCGGAGCCAAGCTGGACGGAGCGCGGCAGCCGGCCGGAATCCGTGACGTAGCCCGGCTGGCCGGCGTATCGGTCGCCTCGGTGAGCTTCGCGCTCAACGGCCAGCCCGGTGTCGCGGAAGAAACCCGACGGCGGATCCTGGCGGCCGCCGCTGAGCTCGGCTACCGCGCCAACCCGCAGGCCCAGGCGCTCCGGCGCGGACGCACCACTACCTACGGCCTGGTCATCCGCAACTTCAGCAATCCGTTCTTCCTCGAGGTGCTGACCGGGGCCGAGCAGGCGGCGAGCGAGGCCGGGGCCACCTTGCTGCTGCTCGACTCGCACTACTCGGTGGAACGTGAGCGCCTGCTGGTGCGGGAAATGGCCGCCCAGCGCCTGGCCGGGCTGGCCATCGCCCCGGTCGGCAAGGGCGAGTCGGTGCGGCTGTGGCAGGAGCTGCGCCCTGGCACCCCGGTGGTGGCGCTGAACGCGGCCGTGGAAGGCGCCGCCGGCGTGTCCCGGGTGTACCCCGATAATGCGGTCGGCGTCGAACTGGCGATGCGACGCCTGGCCGAGCTCGGGCACTCCTGCGCCGCGTTCCTGTCCGCGCCGCGCGGCCTGGTGGCCGACCCGGACCGGCTGCGCCACTTCCGGCGGCTGGCTCGCGAGCTTGGCGTCGAGCCGGTCGTCATGCGGTCGCCCCTCACGATCATCGATGTGCGCAAGGCATCCGGGACACTGCTGGGACGCCGTGACGCCCCCACCGCGGTCATCACGAACTCCGACTACACGGCGCTCGGCATCTACAAGACCGCCAGGGACCTGTCGCTGCGGATCGGTCCGGATGTCTCCGTCATCGGACACGACGACCTGCCGACCTCCGAACTGCTCGACCCTCCGCTGGCGACGATCCGGCTGGACGGCAGGGAAATGGGCCGGGCGCTGATGGCGCGGTTGCTCAACGGCGATCGTCTAGGCGACTATGTCGCCCCGGTTGAACTGGTCGAACGCGCCTCCCTGCAGGCGCCTCAACTTCCCGTTAACCCGGTGTTCACCCCGCTCAGTGCGGCAACTCGGTAACGTCCCTTGACACCCTCGCGACGGGTGTGTGAGCATTCGAACGCTAAACGTTTTAGGTGCGTTTATCCTGCACTCTTAGCTGGGGGAGAGGTGGGTCGGTAAACCGTTTTGGTACCGCCGCCCGGGCCCTTCTCGGGCAACCGCAATCCACTTCGGGGACAGGGAAGCTTTCAGGAGGCACTGGTGAGATCCTCATATCGATTCGCCCTCGCGGGCGTCGCCGCCGCGACGTTGTTCGCGGCCGGCTGCTCGTCGTCAGGTTCCTCGGCGAGTTCGAGCGGCAGCAGCACCAACTGGGCGACAGAGACCTCCGCCTCGGCCGGAGGCGGCATGAACGCGCTCGTCGCGGCGGCCAAGCAGGAAGGCACGCTCAACGTTATCGCCCTGCCGCCGACGTGGGCGAACTACGGCGCCATCCTTTCGGCCTTCACCGCCAAGTACGGCATCAAGGTCAATTCCGCGAATCCGACCGGTACCAGCCAGGACGAGGTCAACGCGGTGAAGCAGGAGAATGGCACCGCTGCGGCGCCCGACGTCCTGGACATCGGCATGGCTGTCGCCACGGCCAACACGAGCCTGTTCGCACCCTATGAGGTCAGTACCTGGAGCAGCATCCCCACTGCCCAGAAGGCGCCGAACGGCGTGTGGGTTCAGGACTACGGCGGCTACATGGCGGTCGGGTACTCAAGCAAGTTCGGCACGATCACCTCGCTCAGCCAGTTGCTCGGCCCGAAGTTCAAGAACGCGGTCGCGCTGAACGGCAACCCGACGGCGGCCAACGCCGCGCTGAACGGCGTGATGATGGCCAACCTCGTGGAGGGCGGGACGGCCAGCGACATCTCGAAGGGCGTGAACTTCTTCCATCAGCTCAAGGCGGCAGGCAACTTCTCTCCGGTATCGGCCACCGGCGCCACGATCAAGGCGGGCACCACCCCCGTCGTGTTCAACTGGGATTACCTCAACCTCCCCAGCTACGTGGGAGTGTCGAACTGGAAGGTATTCGTTCCCCCGAACGGCGTCCTGGGCGGGTACTACGCGCAGGCCATCAACAAGAACGCACCGCACCCGGCGGCGGCCCGGCTGTGGGAGGAGTTCCTCTACTCACAGGCTGCGTCGGGCGGACAGAACCTCTGGCTCGAGGGGGGTGCCAGGCCGGTGGAGCAGGCGGCCATGAACTCCAATGGCTCCCTCAATAGTGCGGCGGCCGCGAAGCTGCCGGCGGTCTCCGGGACACCGGTGTTCCTCACCCAGTCACAGTCGACCGACGCCGCCAACTATCTGGCAGCGAACTGGTCGAAGGCCATCGGCTAGCGAGAGAACGTGGCCGTCACTGCGACGAACCAGACCGGCGCCCGGCCCGTGAGG
>JBKQQQ010000660.1:0-6112 GCA_052144275.1 Streptosporangiaceae bacterium | reverse complement strand
ACGCCCGGCGGTTCAGCGGCCGAGTTCGAACCAGACGCAGGTGCCGGCCTTTTCGCGCACGAATCCCCAGCGCTGCGTGATCTCGTTGACGAGCTGGAACCCGCGTCCGCCCTCGTCCTGTCCGGTGGCCTCGCGCCAGTGCGGGAGCCCGCTCCGTCCGTCGTCGATGACGTCCACGTGCACCACCTCGCCGCGGCGCGTCACCGCCACGGTCACCCAGCCGGCGTCGGTGGCGTGCTGCACCGCGTTCGTCACCAGCTCGCAGGTCAGCAGCTCGGCGTCGAAGGAGGAGGGGTGGTCGTCCAGGGCCTCCCTGACGAACCGGCGGGCCACCGGCACTTCCTCGGGGCGGCGGCCGAAGGTGCGGGTCGCGGTCGCCGGGGTCGCGCACGCCACGCTCGGCAACTCCAGCGTGTCGGCGACGGTGAAGGGTGCACCCGGCATATCGGCCTCCGCATCCTGGGTTATTACTGTCCGTACTACTAATGTAACTCTCGGCTGACAGTAGGTCACCCAGGGCGCGGGCTGCAGCGGTGAAAAGTTCTGTGATGTCGTTCGGTTTACTGGTTCAGCGTGGTGTTCTGGCCGGAAGCGGTGATCTGGAGCCCCTGCTGCGTGACGCTGATGCTCTGGATCGTCACTCCGGCCGGGAGCTTCGGAATGCTGAAGCTAAAGTTCGCCAGGTTGCCGAGGACGTCAGCCGGAATCCCGTTGAAGTTGGTGACCTTGACGTTGATCTGGTTTGATCCCGACCTGGTGACCTGGGCGACCGCCGAGCTGGAGAAGCCCAGGATGTCAATGCTGGCCTTGATCTGGTTCGGTCCGTCGGCCGATAGCGTGATGCCCTGCGGGATGCCGCCTATGTTCCCCAGGGCCGTGAACGTGACCAGCGCCGAGGCGTTGAACGGGTCGATCGTGGCGCTGTTGAGGCCGTGGATGTGCATCCCGTGCAGCGTGGCGGTCAGGCTGGCGATCTTGAGCAGCCCGGAGCCCGCACTGCTCGCCGTGATGGTCTCGTTGCTCGCGTTCACGTTCACGGTCCGAAAGTCCCGGGCGGCCAGCTGGGTCAGGAACGGGAACCCCTGGATGGTCACGCTCGGCTTGCCGGATAGGCCAAGGGACGACTGGATCTGGCTGGCCATCTGGTTCTCGGTGTACGCGTTGGCGGCCCGGTCGCCGACCACGAGCACCAAGACGATCACGATCAGCGTGATGAGCGGCCATCTCCTGCGCCGCCGCCGCATCCGGGTGGGAGGCGCCTGGTAGCCCTGCGCCCCCTGGTAGCCCTGCGCCCCCTGGTAGTCCTGAGCCCCCTGGAATCCCTGATTGCCCGGAAGCCCCTGCGTCCCCTGGTGCCCCTGGCCGCCAGGACTGTCCTGGTATCCCTGGCCCGCGGGGAACCCCTGCCCCTGCGGGAACCCCTGCCCCTGCGGGAGCTGCTGCGTCGCCGGGGAATCCTGGTAGCCCGGATTGACGGGCTGAGCCTGTGTCTCCTGAGAGTCCTGGTAGCCCTGCTCCCTCTTGGGATCCTGCGGCTGCTTCCACCACTCCGGACCGGGCTGAGTCTGGTCGGAGCTCATGCCGCGCCCCCTGAGATTCCGGCCATGCTGACCATATCCCCACAATACGTACCTGCCACTGTCATTTCCCACCCCTGAGGTGTCATTTAGTTACGGGGGATAACATTGAGTCACATGTAGCGTTCAACGTGGCTGTGGCTCGGGTTTCGGACGCTCAAGTTTTCAGACGCTCAGTTTTCAGGCACAGTGCCCGACGTTCCAGTATCAGGGTGTCCGTCTCCCAATATGTCAAAACGCGCGGTCAACCTGAATGGTTCTCCCGATTCCCGTTTACGCCCGGCGGCCCTACACTTTGTAAGCATGCCACCCGAGCGTTTTGACTGGTCTGACCGTAGGCCGCCGCAGGCCAGTCCTTCCCCAGCCGGGCTCGCGCCAGCCGGGCTCGCCGAAGCCGCGCCGCCGCAGGGAGGGGCCTCCAGCGCTCCTGCACTGCCCGATCTCGAGGTACGGAGCAGGCGCGCAGTTCACCAGATGAAGGCCGGGACGACCTACCGCATCGGCCGGGACCCGAAGTCCGACATCGTGATGACCGACTCACGCGTGTCGTGGCGGCACGCGGTGCTGCGGGTGGACGGGGACGCCTGGATCATCGAGGACCTCGGCAGCACCAACGGGACGTTCCTCGGGCTGCAGCGGCTCGACCGGATCGAGATCAGCGCCGAGTGCGTGGTGCGGCTGGGGAACCCGGACGACGGGCCGGTCCTGCGCTGCGTGCCCCAGGTGCCCGCGGCCGAGGCCGGCCAGGTCGGCTCGCCCCCGGCCGACCATCCGGACACGGCCCTTTCGGTCCCTCCCGCTCCGCCAGCCCAGGAAGCCGCCCCCCCGTACGCGCCCGAGCCCGAGCCTGCTCCCAGGCCGCCCGAGCCTGCCGCGCCGCGCGACAGGTTCGCGCCGCCCGAGCCCGCGCACGCCCCGCGGCACGCCATGCCGGCGGCGGCAGCCCAGTCGGCCAAGCCGGTCGCGCCGGTCGCGCCGGACCTGCTGCCGAGCGTGGACCGCAGGCCCACGGCGCGGATGCCGCTGCCGGCCAAGGCCATGCGCATCGGCCGCGTGCCCGACAATGACTTGGTCCTTTCCGATCTCAACGTTTCGCGGCACCACGCGGAATTGCGCAAATCGCCCACGGGCAGCTACGAGATCGTCGACCTCGGCAGCCATAACGGCACCTTTGTCAACGGCCAGAAGGTTTCCTCTCAGCTGCTGACCGAACAGGACATCGTCAGCATCGGGAGCTCCACGTTCCGGCTCAAGGACGGCGAGCTCAGGCAATTCGTCGACGACGGCAACATCACCTTCAACGCCCAGGACCTGGTGGTAAAGGCCGGCAGCAAGGTGCTGCTTGACCACGTCACGTTCCCGATCCCGGAGAAATGCCTGCTCGGCGTCATCGGCCCGAGCGGCGCCGGCAAGTCCACGCTGCTCGGTGCGCTGACCGGGATGCGTCCCGCGACCACCGGCACGGTGCTCTACGACAACCGCGACCTGTACCGGAACTACAACGAGCTCAGGTATCGGATCGGCCTCGTGCCCCAGGAGAGCGTGCTGCACACCCAGCTGACCGCGCGCCGCGCGCTGCAGTACTCGGCCGAGCTCCGCTTCCCCGCCGACACCAAGGCCGACGAGCGGGACGGCCGGGTCGACGAGGTGATGAGCGAGCTCAGCCTGACCAGGCACGCGCAGACCCGCGCGGACCGCCTGTCCGGCGGCCAGCTCAAGCGGGTGAACGTGGCGCAGGAGCTGCTGACCAAGCCGTCGCTGCTGTTCCTGGACGAGCCGACCTCCGGTCTTGACCCTGGCCTGGACAAGTCGGTCATGGAGCAGATGCGGGACCTGGCCCACGACGGCCGGACGGTCATCGTCGTCACGCACAGCGTCGACAACCTGGACACCTGCGACCGGCTGCTCGTCCTCGTGCCCGGCGGGCGGATCGCGTACTACGGGCCGCCCGAAGAGGGACTCGCCTACTTCGGCCAGGCCCGCTGGGCCGAGGTGTTCCAGGCCTTCGAGCGCTACCCGGACCGCGACTGGGCCGCCGAGTACGCCGCGTCGCCCGCCTACGCGCAGTACGTGCTGGGCCGCCCGAAGCCGCAGGCCCCGGCCGGCGGGCCAGAGGTGGCGGCCGCGCCGCCGCCGCAGCAACGCGGCGGTTTCCGGCAGATGACCACGCTGACCCGCCGCTACGTACGGGTGATCGCGTCCGACCGCGGCTACCTGCTGTCCATGGTGCTGCTGCCGGTCATCCTCGGCGTCCTGATCCATTTCGTCGGGACGAGCCAGGGCCTGAAAGGACCGCCCCACACCAACCAGACCGCGCAGGAAGTGCTGCTGATGCTGGTCATCAGCACCTGCCTGGCCGGGGCCGCGCTCTCGGTCAGGGAGCTGGTTAAGGAACGCGCGATCTACGTACGAGAACGCGCGGCCGGCCTGTCTTCCGGCGCCTACTTGTCGTCCAAGCTGCTCGTCCTCGGCGTCATCAGCGTCGTCCAGTCGATCCTGCTGGTGCTGCTGGGACTGGTGGGACACCCGCTGCCCCCCACGGGCTCCTTCCTGAAAGGCGCGCCGCTGATCGAGCTGATGATCGGCATCGCCCTGCTCGGGCTCGCGTCGATGTGCCTCGGCCTGCTCGTTTCCGCCCTGGTCAGCACGTCGGAGAAGGCCATGCCCATCCTGGTGCTGCTCACCATGGTCCAGGTCATCCTGTCCGGCGGCGTGCTGTCGCTGGTCGGCAAGGCCGGGCTCACCCAGCTCGCCTACATCTCGCCGTCCCGCTGGGGGTTCGGCGCGGTCGCGTCCACCGCGAACCTCAACGTCATCAACCCCGCCCTGGGCAGCTTCACCGACCCGGTGTGGGATCACGACGCGGCGACGTGGCTGCGCGACGTGGGCTACACGGTCGCGCTGGCGGTGATCTTCACGCTGATCGCCTGGATCCAGATGCGCCGCCTCGGCCCGCGCCGCCGGAAGTGATGACGGCCGGGCGGTAAGGAGCAGAACCTAGGAGCAAACCTAGGAGCCGAACCTCACGACACCGGTTCCGGCGGCACCAGGTCACCGAGCAGCGCCCGGCGCAGTTCGGCCAGCATGACCTCGCTGACCTCGAGGCCATAGGTCAGGAACCGGCCGAACGATCCGTAACTCCGGTCCGTCTCCTCGAACGCGGCGCCCAGGTAGGTGGCGCTCTGCTCGAGGACGGGCCGCAGCAGCTCGGGGTCGGCCACGATCCCGGTCTTGACCAGGTCGAAGCGGAGCTTCTGGTAGCCCGTACGGTGGAGGTCGTTGGACAGCAGGTAGTCGCGGAGCACCAGCTCGCGCGGCACCCCCAGGGCGGTGAGCACGAGGGCGGTCATCCACCCGGCCCGGTCCTTGCCAGCCGTGCAGTGGTAGAGCAGCGGCAGCCGCCCGGGCGCGCATATCAGCCGCAGCGCGGCTCCGAACGCCTCCCGCTGCCGGGCATCGGTCACGAACCCGCGGTTCATCTCGGCCATGAACGAGGCGGCGCGCCCGTCACCGAGTTCGCGCCGCTGCCGCTCGTGGTCGCCGCTGGCGATGAGCTCATAAAGGGCACCGAGGTCGCCGCCGCTTACCGGCAGGTGAGCGAATTCGACGCCGTAGGGCAGTCGGTCGTCGCCGCCGAGCAGGACCTCGCCGGGGCTCCTGAAGTCGATGACAGTGCGCAGCCCGAGCCGGTCGAGCCGCTCGACGTCGGCGCTGGTCAGCTGGCTGAGCGAGTCGCCGCGGAAGAGCCGGCCGCAGGTGACTTCCAGCCCGTGAACGCTGCGGTAGCCGCCGATGTCCCGCACGTTCACCGCGCCGTCGAGGGCCACATGGCGGGACGGGGCCCGCTCTCCGGTCATCGGACCAGGCTCACAGTGCACCGCCTAACGTGCCCCCAACCACCATAAGAGTAACTCCGGTACGCTGCTTCACCAGCATGAATGCCGGCTATTTACGATCACGCGAGCAAGCCGCGCCACGGCGGTCGCCGGGTCAAACGCAGGCTGGCCCTCTGGGCTGGCCCCATAAGCTGGCAGCGTGACGGATCTCGACCTTCAGGCGCGGGACCTGCTGCGGCGGTTCCCGCTCATCGACGGGCACAACGACCTGCCGTGGGAACTGCGCGAGCGGGCTCAGCAGGATCAACGGGGCGGCGGCGACGTGAGCACGCTGAGCCTGGACCCGGGCGATCCCGCCGCGGTCAACCTGGCCGCCCCGGTCGCCGGCACGCACACCGACCTGCCCAGGCTCTCGGCCGGCGGGGTGGGCGCGCAGTTCTGGTCGGTCTACGTGCCGGCCTCGCTGGCCGGGGACGGGGCGGTCGCCGCCGTGCTCGAGCAGATCGACGTGGTGCGCCGGATGATCGCGGCCTACCCCAGCGCGCTGGAACTCGCGCTGACCGCGGACGACGTGGAGCGGATCTTCGCCTCCGGCCGGGTGGCCTCGCTGCTCGGCGCCGAGGGCGGCCACGCCATCGCCGGGTCGCTCGGCGTGCTGCGGATGCTGTACGCGCTCGGCGTCAGGTACCTGACGCTGAC
>JBKQQQ010000659.1:0-6698 GCA_052144275.1 Streptosporangiaceae bacterium | reverse complement strand
TGTTCTTGTGCAGCATCAGCCGTTCGGCGGTCGTCTTGTAGCTGCCTCCGGTCTGGAGGAAGACCAGCAAGGTGCCGCGCAGGCGAGCGTGGTGCTCGTCGTCGGCGGCCAGGCCCGCCAGCGTGCTGAGCACCCAGGCCCGCAGCAGTTCGGCGGATCCGAGCATCATCGCCACGGGTGCGACCTCGCTGAACGCTACCGCCTGCGGCGGGGGAGATCCCGCGGCGAGCGCGACCGCCTGGGCGGCGATGGCCTGCCGGTGGGTGAGCCGGAACCCAGACGCCCCCTTCGCCGCGTCGCCGAACGCGAAATGGATGTCGCCGTCCACGCCGGACGTGCTGGCCCCTGCGGCGTCGAACGTATCCCGGATCCCCAGTGGCAGCCAGGCCCATGCGCTGGATTCGTCGCGGGGCAGGAAGACAGGCTCGCCGGAGGAGGCCGCCTTCCCCGCTACGTGGCTCATCGCGTGCTCGAGCCGGGTGATGTTGTCTACGCCGGCCGCCGTGTCGTCCGCCCAGCACACCACGCCCACGTGGTACTGGCGCAGCCGGTAGCCCAGGGTGGCCTCCGTCACGCTCACATTGATCCGCTCGCCCGACAGCAGGTCACGGATCCGGGCGGCTCGCGCGGCGCTGCGGTTCCGCAGCCAGCTTTCCCGTTCGCGCGTATAGGCCGCGACGATCTCTTCGGAGGTCTGGTCGACGTACCCGGCCACGATCTTGGACATGCTCAGCGTGGCGGCGGTGATCATCTGGGCGTCATCTGCCTGCTGAGCCAGCTCCTTGAGGAACCAGTCGGAGAAGCACGCGTGTCCGAGCCGGTAGGCGCGCAGCAGTGCGGTCAGCGGCGTGCCGCGCTGCGCCCGCCGGCGTGCGTATTCCACGGCCGCGGCCGGAGCTTGCACGGCGCTCAGGTCGATCTGGTGCTGCATGATCTGCAGGCACGTGCCGATGTTGCTGTGGACGCTCGAGGCGAGCAGGGCGAGCACCGGCTTGTCGCCGCGTAGCTCCGGGATCTCCCGCAGGATCACCTCATAGACATCCTCGGACACCGCGGCGGCCCGGCGGCTCACCGCCGCCGCGACGTCGGCCATCAGCTCGGCGACCGCGGGGCCATCGATGTCCACCTGCGGATTCTTACACATTTTTCAAATGATGGAACCGCCGATCCGGTCAGGCGTCAGGTTTCTGAGTCGCGCGAACCAGATGCCGTGCCAGCGCGGCGTCGATGTTCCGACACCGATGATGGCAGCAGTCATAGGTGTCCTCCGTTCAGCCGTGCCAATCTTCGCGACGGGCACAGGCTTGCCGCCGGACAGGTGAGAGGGCACCACCGGATCATGGTGATTCGCACTCCGTTACGCGCGGGAGAGGCTGGTGTCCCGCTTATCGAGGATCCAGCCTTTGGGCGAATGTCGTGCGGGCATCGAATAGGCATTGGTTCTGGGCGGGGCATACGTTACTAGCATGTGGCCCATCGACCGGCCGCCGAAGTGGGTGGACCGCAGCCAGGAGCTCGCGACCCTCCGTGCCAGCATCGAGGCTCTCCGCCATGGCGGGGGCGCGGCGGTCTGGGTCGAGGGCGAGCCTGGCATCGGCAAGTCGTCCCTGGTCGTCGAGGCCCTAGCCGGAACGAGCGAGCTGGGATGGGACATCGGGTGGGGGATGGCAGACCAGCTCGCCGAGCGGCTGCCGCTGAGCGTGATCAAGGACTGCCTGCAGGTCCGGCTCAGTTCGCCCGACCCTCGCCGGGCGCACGCCGCCGGCCTGCTGCGCAGCCAGCGGCTCGGGCTGTTCGCCGACGGCGACGCGTCAGCTTCCGGTGTCGAGGTCTTGATGGCGCTGGCGGACGAGCTGTGCGCGGCCGCCCCGACGGTGATGGTCATCGACGACCTGCAGTGGGCCGATGACGCATCGCTGCTCGTCTGGCACCAGCTGGCCGCCTCTATTGATCAGCTGCGGCTGCTTTTGATAGCGACATGCCGGTCGGATCCGCGCCGGCCGGAGGTGCAGCAGGTGCGCGCGTCCCTCGCCCGCCGCGGCGGGGCGCTGGTCACGCTCGGGCCACTGCCCGGAACCGATGTGGCCGCCATCGTGACGGCCATGCTCGGCACGCCGCCCGGGGATACACTGCGCCAGCTGACCGCTCAGGCCGCCGGAAATCCCCTGTACCTGCGCGAGCTGGTCGACTCCCTGGCGCGTGAGCGGGCACAGGCCAGTCCCGCCGGCGGCTTCTGGCCGGCCCAGGAACAACTGCCGGCGTCGCTGGCCGCCGTGCTGAATGACCGGCTCAGCTCCGTCTCGGCTGAGACGGCGCCGATCCTACGGACCGCCGCGCTGCTCGGCGCCAAGTTCACGGTCACCGACTTGGCCGTGCTGCTGCGCAGGCCGGTGTCGGAACTGGCAGCGGGCCTGCAGGAGGCCGTGGCGGCCCGCATCCTGGTCGGCTCGGGTGCCGAACTGGCGTTCCGGCATCAGCTGATTCGCCAAGCGCTGTATGAGAGCATGCCGACGGCACTGCGCACGGCGCTGCACGCCGAGGCGGCGCGAGAGCTCGCGGCCACGGATGCGGATGCCTTGAGCGTCGCGCAGCAGCTTTTCGCGGCGGGACAGCCGGGTGCGGGCTGGTCTCGAGCCTGGCTCATCCGGACCGCGCCCACGCTGACCACGCAGGCACCGCAGCTGGCGGCCGACTTGCTGCGGCGGGAACTGGACGAAACGCCCAGCGGCGATGAGGCCTGGGACGGGCTGTTGGCCAGCCTGGCACGGGCCCTGCTCGCCGCCGGCTCCTATGACGAGTCGGCCCAGCAGGCCCGAGCGGCGCTGCCGGTGATGACTGACCCGGTGCGGCGGGCCGAGACGTACTCGGTGCTCGCGCGCGCCCAGGTCAGTGCCGGCCGCAGCGATGAGGCGATCACCACCATGCAGCAGGCCCTGGCGTCGCCCGGCCTGCCCCGCACCTGGCAGGCCCGGATGCTGGCCTTCCTGGCGATGCTCGAGCGGGCCGACACCGGCGAGCTGGACACGGCGGATGAGACGGCCCGGCAGGCCCTCACCCTCGCCAAGGAGGCCGGCGACCCGTTCGCGACCGCCCACGCCCTGACCGACCTGTGGCTGAGCCATAGCATCAGGCGCGACCATGTCGCCGCGCTCGACTACATCGACCAGGCACTGCGCGTGCTCGGCGACGATCCCGGCTACGCGGACCTGCGCTCGTTCGCTGTCGATGACCGCATCTTCACGCTGCAGAATCTCGACCGCTGGCCGGAAGCGGAGCTGACCCTCCGGCAGGCCCGCGAGTCGGCCCAGCGCAGCGGCGCTCCCGACCGCACGACCTGGGTCACCGCGGCGGTGCTGCGGTACTGGCTCGGCCAGTGGGACGACGCGCTGGCCGAGCTGAAGCCGGATGATGACCAGGATGCTCCCGGGCTGACGTATACGTTCCTGCGCGAGCGCTGGCCCGCGCTGCTCGTCCACGGCGTGACCGCGCTCATCGCCGGGCGCCGAGACCAGCGTACGACGGCCGATCAGCATCTCCGCGCGGGCCTGGCTCTCCCCGTCCTGACGGTTCCTGACCGGGAGAACCGCGACTTCCTGGTTGCCGCGCACGCCGTGGCGCTGGAGCAGCGCGGCGAGACACGTCAGGCCATGCAGGTGCTGGCCGCGATCGTGCCCCGGCACCACGGCGAGATGACCCTGACCCACCAGTGGCTGCCGGATCTCGTGCGGCTCGCGATCGCCACCGGCGACCGGCAGATGGCGCGGACCGCGGCGCGGGCCTGCCAGGAGGAGGCCGCGGCGGAGACCCAGCCGGCCCGGGCGGCCGCGGCGAGCCTGCGGTGTCAAGGACTCCTCAAAGCTGATCCGGTCCCGCTCCGGGAGGCGGTCGCGCACTACCGAACGGCCGGCCCGGCCGCGGAATTGCCTGCCGCGGTGGAGGACCTGGCCGCCGTGCTGGCCGAACGCGGCCAGCATGAAGAGGCCCGGGCCGCGCTGAACGAGGCCGTCGGTCTGTACGAGGGCCTGAATGCCCGCTGGGACATCCGCCGGGCCGACAGCCGGCTTCGCCCCCATGGCATCAGGCGCGGCGTCCGCGGGCCGCGCGGGCCGCGGGCCGCCTCCGGCTGGGGGGCGCTCACGCCGACGGAGGTCAAGATCGCCGCCCTGGTCACCCGGGGCGACTCAACGTCGGAGATCGCCCGCGGCATGTTCTTGTCCCGGCGCACGGTGCAGACCTATATCTCGCACATCCTGGCCAAGCTCGGCGCCAAGAGCCGGGTGGAGATCGTCCGCGAGGCGCTGCGCCACGGCATCGCCCCATAGGGGCGACGCGGCAGACCGCGCGAACAAGAAGCGGCCGCCGCAAGGTGTCGTCAGATGACGACTATTCATCGCCCGGCCCAGGGGATTCCCTTGAGGGGTGACACGCAGACCAGGGACGGAGGCATGGGCGCGCTAGCCACGCGCCCGGTTGTCCCGCGCGAACTGAGACCTTTCCGAGCCGGTCTTGACAGGCCCGGCGACGGTGCAGTCGGCTTCCGATCGCTCAGGGGCGTCATGGCCTCTGGCGACAAGCCCGGAACCCTTAATGTTCCGGTCGCTCCTCCCATCAGAGGAGGAGTCGTGTCCCGGTGCGCGCTGTTCGGGCGACTGGCCGAAGCGGAACGTGTCGCTGCGATATCGGCGCCGGCGGGGAGCGGGAAGACGGTGCTGATGCGGTCGTGGATCGCCGAGGCCGGCCTGGCCCGGCACGCCGCGTGGGTACCGGTCGACGGCGAGGAGCGTGATCCGCAAGGGTTCTGGATCTCGGTAGCCGACGCGCTGCGGGGCACGACGGCCGGATCGGCACTGGTGCGGCCGCTGACCGCGGCGCCGGATCTTGACGGCTGGGCGGTGGTAGAGCGGCTGCTCAAGGACCTGGCCCCGCTGGAAGACCGGCTGTGGCTGATGATCGACGATGCCCATTTGCTGGACTCACGTGAGGTGCTGCCCCAGCTGGAGCTCTTGCTGTTGCGCGCGCCGCAGGAGCTTCGGTTCGTCCTTGCGACCCGGCACGGCCTGAGGCTGGGGCTGCACCGGCTGCGGCTGGAGGGGGAGCTGACCGAGATCCGTGCAGCCGATCTGCGGTTCAGCCTGGCCGAGGCGCGGGCGCTGTTCGGCGCGACCGGGGTGGAATTGCCGGAGGAGGCGCTGGCCCGGTTGCACGGACGGACTGAGGGCTGGGCGGCCGGGCTGCGGCTGGCCACGCTGTCGCTGGCCGGGCACCCGGATCCGGAGCAGTTCGCCGCGGAGTTCTCCGGCACCGATCGGACGGTAGCTGAATTCCTGCTGGCCGAGGTGCTGGACCGGCAGAGCGAGGCGGTGCGCCGTCTGCTGCTGCGCACCTCAGTGCTGGAGCGGGTGTCTGGCCCGCTGGCGGACGTGCTGACCGGCAGCTCGGGCGGGGAACGGATCCTGCAGGATCTGGAGCAGGCCGGCGCGTTCGTGGTCTCGCTGGACGCGGGCAGGTCGTGGTTCCGCTATCACCGGCTGTTCGCGGACCTGCTGCAACTGGAGTTGCGCCGTACCGAGCCGAATGAGCGGGCCGCGCTGCACGGCGCTGCCGCCGCCTGGCTGGCCGAGCACCGGCACCCAGTGGAGGCGGTCCGCCAAGCCCAGGCCGCCGAGGACTGGGGGATGGCCGCCCGGCTGCTGTCGGACCACTGGCTCGACCTCTACCTCGGCGGGCGGGGCGCTACTCTGGTCGAGCTGCTGGCCAGGTTCCCCCGCCGGGTCGTCGCGGCCAGCCCGGAGCTCACCACCGTGCAGGTGGCCGGCGATCTGATCCGGGGATCCCTGGAGGATGCCGGACGGCACCTGGCCCTGGCCGCTAGCGCGCTAACGGCGGTGCCTGCGGACCGCCGCGGACGCGTGCAGGTCATGCTGGCGGTGCTACGGCTGTTCCTGGCCCGGCGTCTCGTCGACTTCCCGGTCGTGGTCGAGGAGGCTCAGCGGCTGCTCGCCGTCACGGAGGCTGCCGATGCCGCGCACCTCGGGCTGGGTGAGGATCTGCGCGCCGTGGCGTTCATCAGCCTTGGTATCGCCGAGATCTGGGCCCTCCGGTTCGAGGACGCGGAACGGCATGTGAAGCAGGGCGTTGCCCTGGCGCGCCAGATCGGGCGGCCGTACCTGGAGTTGCACGGCTTGGCCCATGGGGCGCACGGAATGCTGCTGTTCCGGCCCGATGCGTCGCAAACGGAGTGGAGCAGGCAGGCGATCGAGCTGGCGGAACGGCATGGCTGGGGCGAGGAGCCGCTCGCCGGGATGGCCTACGCCCAAGTCGGAATCGTGATGCTGTACCAGGGACGGCTGGATGAGGCAGAGCCGTGGCTGGAGCACGCCGAGCGCACCCTGCGCACCGAGGTGGAACCGGCCGCCGGGATGAGCCTGCGTTATGCTCGCGCGGTCCTGGAACTGGCCCGGGGCCGTTATCAGGAGGCGCTGGCGGCGTTCCGCGGCGCCGAGAAGCTGGCCGCGACACTGGTCAGGCCGCACACCTGCGTGACGTCGATGCGATCACGGATGCTGCAGACGCTAGTGCGGCTGGGCCAGACCGGACGCGCCGAGCGGGCTCTCGCCGAACTGGGCGAGGACGAGCGAGCCAGCGCGGAGATGCGGACCGCAGTGGCGGCGCTGCGACTGGCCTCGGACGACCCGCAG